>NZ_VKHS01000140.1 GCF_014141525.1 Streptomyces calidiresistens | reverse complement strand
GGGCGCGTGGGCCAGGAGGGTGCCGCCGAGGAAGGCGACGGCGGGCCAGCCGGCGACGAGGATGCGCAGCCAGACGGGAACGTCGTCCAGGTCCAGGAGCCCGGCCGTGGCGATGTTGGCGCCCAGGGAGGCCGCGAGGGCGATGAGGAACCAGCACCATCCGGCCCCCCTGGCGGTGCCCGAGCGCAGTCGGTGCCAGGCGGCGACCAACAGCAGATCGACACTGATCGGGTAGGCCCACGCCTTCCAGCCGTCCTGTCCGGCGGCGGCCGCGAGGTCGTGGATGTGGGCGAAGGACAGCGCGGCGGCGATCACCGCTTGGATCAACACCGCGTCGATCCGGAGCCTGTGGGCGCGCACGGAGGAACGCTCCTTTCCGGGGGTCGGGGAAGGAAGGGCGAGTGCAGGTCAGTCCGTCGCCTTGGCGAGGGACACCGGAGCGGGGGAAGGAGCGACGAGGGGCCGGAAGGGGGCGAGGGCCGGGAGCTCCGGCACGAGGCCGGCGTTCTCCCGGCACCGGGCGGCGGCGTCGAGGGAGAGGTACGGCGTGCGGATGCGGGACCAGCCGCCGGAGGTGTCGCCGACCACGGCCAGCCCGGGCCGCTCGGGTGGGATCGAGCAGGCGGCGGCGACCGCTTCGGGGGCGATGTCGCCGAGCGCCATCTTGGCGGATGCCTCGTCGTTGACGCGGTGGCAGACCCGGCCGGTCAACTGCGCGCGGAGCATGGTGGCGCCCTTGCCGAGTTCGGCGCCGAACCTCTGCCCGCAGACCTCCAGGAAGATGCCGGCGGCGCGGCCGAGTTGGGCGAGGCGGATGAGATGGGTGACCATCTCATCCCGCCGTTCCTCGTCCTTGCGGGTGGCGGTGAGGAAGAGTTCGGCCACCTCGTCCACGAACAGCACGATGGGCACCGGGCGTTCGGCGGCGGGAAGCCCCCACACGTCCGAGGTGATGGTGTGTTCCGGGGCGTCGAACGGCAGGCCCTGTCGGGCGCGGATCAGGTCGTAGCGCTCCTCCATGATCCGCACCAGGACCGGCAGCAGTCGGGCCGCCTGTTCCGGGTCGGTGGCCAGCGCGGAGAGCCGGGACGCGAAGGGCGCCAGCTCCACACCCTGTTTGCAGTCGATGCCCAGCAGCGCGACGGGTTGCCCGGCCAGGCCGGCGACCAGGTGCCGCAGGTACATCGACTTCCCCGACAGGGTGGCGCCCAGGGTCAGTTGATGGGGAACGGCGCGGTAGTCCCGCAGCAGGGCGGTGCCGTCCTCCCGCAGCGCGACCGGGACCCGGAGGAAGGAGCCGCCGCAGCGACGCGGCATCCGCACATCGCGCAGCACGTCGAAGCCGACCAGGCGCAGTTCCACGCGGCCGGGGCGCAGCTCGGCGACGTGGACGGCGTGCACGCCCCAGGCGTGGCGCAGGCGTTCAACCGCAGCCGCCACGTCCGCCGATTCCTGCCCCGGTGCCAGCCGCAGCCGGACCCGCAGACCGGTGGGAGTGGGCCGCAACATCCCCCGGCGGGGCGGGACCGGCCGCACCTCCCGCCGGGTGGTGGCCAGGATGAGGCCGGCCCGCCAACGGGAGGGCGGGACGGTCAGCCCGCACGCCTCCATCACCGAGCCGTAGGAGGCCAGCAGGCGGAAGGTGGAGAACGGCAGGCCGACCAGGGCCCAGAACACCGAGGGATGCCGGCGACGCACCGGCCCCAGCAGCAGCGCGGGCACCGCGACCAGGAGCAGGAGCCCCAGCAAGGGTATCGGGTCGGTCATCGCTCAGGCCCCCATCGCGGCGGGGAAGGCGGCCGGGGTGACGGCGGCGGCCCGGAAGGCGATGCCGTGCCGCTCCCGGCCGTTGAACACCGACTCCCACGGCCGGGCGACCAGGCCGGGGAGGGCGACCGGGGAGCCGGGCACCAGCCCTTCCGAGACGCCGCTCTCCGGCACGGTGACGTGGAAGAGGGAGGACTCACCGTCCTCGATGTAGACGACGCCGACCTTCATCAGCGCCTCACCGCTGGTGGCGTCCTTGGCGATCTCGCCCGTCTGGCGGTCGCGAACCTTGGGAGTGGGGGCCTCAGTGAGCAGGATCGTCGCGGACGAGGTCTCGACACGGATGGAACGCACGGAACGTCTCCTCGGGAGAAGCGGCACCACCCCAACACCTAGTCGTCTAGACGAGATGCAACGGGGTGATGCCTTCGAACTGTTGGCGCGTTCCACTGTGCCACACCACTCCCCCACTCGTCTATACGAGTAGCTGTGCTGTGGTGTACGAGTCCGCCGGGGCGGACCGCCGGGGACTGCCCTCAGATGGCGGGGAGTTGGTAGGCCAGCACGTAGGCGTCGGCCGCCATCACGGTGTCGCAGACCTCCACCGCCCGGCCCTCGGTGTCGTAGGCGGTGCGGATCAGGTGGATCACCGGCACACCGGCGGCCAGGCGCAGCGTCTTCACCTCGGCCGGGGCGGGCATCCGGGCACGCACCTCTTCCTCGAAGCGCTCCAGGCGGTGTCCCAACTCCTCCAGCCGGGCGTAGATGCCGCCGGGACCGGGGTTGGGCTGGGCGATGGGGGTGTTGCGCGCCAGGTCCAACGGCAGGTAGGAGGAGGCGAACTCCACCGGCCGGCCATCGAGGAGGTAGCGGCGACGGCGGACCAGGACCTTGCGGGCCCCGCCCAGCCGCGCGGCGATGTCCTGACTCGGGCGCTCCTCGCGCACCTCCAGTTGATCGACCTCCGGGCGGCTCCCCGCGGCTTCGGCCTCCACGGTGAACGCGGACTTCCCCTGCTCGCGGTGGCGTCGGGCGAAGCGGTCGGAGGCCAGGCGCCGCACCGGGGGTCGGGGGCGGACGTAGACGCCCTTGCCGTGCTCGGCGTGGACCAGACCCTCACCCTGGAGGATGGAGATGGCGTTGCGCACGGTCATCCGGGAGACGCCGTAGTGCTCGACCAACTCCGCTTCCGAGGGCAGCTTGGCACCTTCGGTGAAACGGCCCTTGTCGATGGCTTCGCGCAGGTGATCGGCGATCTGTCGGAACACCGCTCGATCACTTGTCGGGTCCAGGGCGCCGAGCAGGGCGGACGGGGAAGAGGTCACGGGAACTCCTACGGATATCTAGACGAGAAGCCATATGGGATTGCTACGGTGGGCAGCCTAGCCACCGGAAGGGATTCCAAGCACCGTGAGCACCGTCGAGCGTCCCCATTCCGTGAGCGTCGCCGGGGTCATCATCGATGACGCCGGACGCGCCCTGCTGATCAAGCGGCGCGACAACGGTCACTGGGAGCCGCCCGGCGGCGTGGTCGAACCCGGCGAGACGATCACCGACGCACTCGTTCGCGAGGTGCTGGAGGAGACCGGCATCAAGATCTCCCCCGACGCCGCCCTCACGGGGGTCTACAAGAACATGGTCGGACTGATCGTCTCGATGGTCTTCCGGTGCGAGGCGATCGACGGCGTTCCGACCACCGGCGAGGAGACCCGGGCACTGCGCTGGGTCACCCGTGAAGAGGTGCGCGGGATGGCGGACGAGGCGTACGCGATCCGCGTGCTCGACGCCATGGATCACCACACCCCGCCTGCCGTGCGCGCCCACGACGGCGTGCGACTCGTCTAGCACTTCGTTTCGGTTCACACCGCCCACCAGCGCAAAGGAACTTGTATGCACGAGTATACGAGCAGAGTCCGCGTCTGGGAACTGACCTGCCCCGGACTTCTCGAAGAGGTCGGCCGCGCCCGCCGTTTCACCCGCGACGTATTGGCCGAGGACCCCCGACGCGACGACGCGGCGTTGATCGTCACGGAGTTGACCGCCAATGCCATCCGGCACACCGACAGTGCCCGGCTCGGGTTCCGGCTGGTCATCAGTCGCACAAAGGAATTGCTGACGGTCGCGGTCACCGACGCCGGCGGAACGGACCGCGTGCCCATGCCGTGTGAGGTGGGGGAGGAGGCGACCGGGGGTCGGGGGTTGGCGCTGGTGCAGGACTTCTCCCACCGCCTGCACATCCACCGGGGCCGGCTCGGCCACACCATCACCGCCGAACTCACCGCCACCGAGGCCGGATCGTGCTGAGACTTCCACGAGCAGAAGCACCACCGGGGACGGGCCACTACTGGTGCGAGGTCTCCGCCCACACCACCGGAGACCACCGCGAGCATCGGTTGGGCAGCTACCACGCCCCCACACCCCGTCTGGCGATGAAGTGGTTACACGGCCGCGCCGGACACATCGCCGACCAGCTCGACCCCGGCCCCCGAACCCCGGTCCACGCTTGGCTCAACGACACGACCGAGCACGAATACGCCTTGGCTACTTTGGCGGCCGGAGGGATCTACACCCACACCATCCGTGACGGCACCACCCGCTACCAACTCGCCGCACTCCCCACAGCCCGTCTGTTCATCCCCCGCACCCAAGTCACCCCATGAACTCGCCCAACGAAGACGAGACCGGGAACGATCGAGCGGCGGAGATCGAAGAGCATCACCGCTACAAGATCACCGCAGCCGTCAACGAAATCCTGCGCGCTTGTGAGGAGGTGGCCGACCACGGCACGCACGGCTTCTGGACCCCCACCAGCCCGGCCGCCTACCCCGACACCACCGAGCTGATCACAACCGCCCACCGGGACATCCTCGACCCCCTCACCCAGGCCATCACAGCAGCCCAAGCCACCATCCACGCCATCGAAGCCGAACAACGAGATGGCGCGTAACAACTTTCCCTACGTCATCAAGGCGGCTCGCTCCCGCTCGCCGCGCGCGGCCCGGCTCCCCGCCCGGGCCGCCGCTCCTGTCTCCGCCCCGCTCCGGCCCGGCGGTCGCCGACCGCGCACCAGCAGCGAACAGGCCGGTTGAGGTTCAAGAGGGCACCGTCGTGGCCGGGGCGGTCGGCTCCACGGCTTTAGCCACCTTCCCGGTCCGGGTCCCGCGTCGAACAAGACCAGGGGGCCACTCGTGCACATTGCGGGCAGGTCCAAAGCCTGCCCGAGTTGCCAACCAGCGTACGGCCCCCTGGCCATGCTCGACCCCGAACCGGGCAGGCCACCGGCCAAACCCGCTCCTCCGACCTCACGCGTCACGTCATCCCAGGGACGGCGCTCGCTCCACGGGGAACCGACAGGCTCGCTGGGCGAGGCGGCGGTCAGTTGTACTGTTCGCGGCACTGCTTGACTGCCTCGATGGCCTTTTCCAACTCGTAACTGGAAGGGCTGGACGATAGGACAATGTTACCTTTCATGTAAGGCGACAGGTCCGTCAATGCTGTACGCGCAGGCTTGAGGGCCTTCTGATACGCCCGTTCGACCCTTGCTTCCTTGATTTCGATAGCCTTCACATAGAGGGCGGGATCTGTGTAGCGCGTGCCGTTTTCTTCCCAGGTAAACACCGAGTCATCGATGCTATCGTAAATATTCCACTTCAGGCGCTTCTCTTCATTGACTGCGGCATACAGTGCTCGGATCGCCGCATCACAGAAGGTTCGGACTTCCAATCGTTCGGCTTCTACTCGCTTGGCAGTGGCAAGCTCCTGCCTGTGCTCACGGGCACGACGTTGGTCCTCTTCCAGGCTTCGCTTTTCGATGCGCTTCGCGAAGAGCGAAAAGAACCTTCCGACACCTGACGAAGCCACCTTGACAACGAACTGCTCCCACATTTTAAGATCCCCCTCGATCCTCAGCTTAGTGCCTTACCAACCAGTCGCCAATGTGTCGATTTTACAGAGATGTGGCCAGAGAGATTAGTTTGCTCAGTTGAGGCATTCACCCCTGAACCGCCCGTGGGCCGTGCGAGGTTGGCCAACGGTGACGGATGGCACCTGGGAACGACAAGAGTCCCACCGCGCGACCTGGGTTTTCGCGGATAATCTGCGGCACTGGAGCAGTTATGCCCACCCCTGGGGAACTTGCGACTTTTGATACAAATTTCCCGCAATTTCTCTTGCAGTGCCATCGCTTGCTGTCTCCCATCAGACTGCCGCACTCAGAGATGGGTGTGTCGATGGCCTGCCGTGCCCCTCGCGTGCCCCATCGGGCGGGGAACCACGGGGACGAGGGGGGATCGGCGGAGGGCCGGAACGGGGACGGCCCCGGACCGCAGGTGCAGGTCAGGGGCCGTACGGGGCGGAGGCTGTGGGATTTGAACCCACGGTGAGGGGTTACCTCACGACGGTTTTCAAGACCGTTCCCTTAGGCCGCTCGGGCAAGCCTCCCCGCGCCCGCCACCGGGGGCGGGGCGGCTACAGCCTACCGGCCGTGGTCGCCGGGAGGCGCCCGTGGTGCGCGCCGGCTCCGTCGACTCCGGAGTCGCCCCGACGCACCGGGGCCCGCCCGGTCGGGCGCCCCTCGTACTCCCGGGGGCGGACTCCCCCCTGTCGAAGGGGGTGCCGTCCCGTGCTCCCGGGCTCGGCGGCCCGGCGCCGGGCGGGGTCCCGGCCACCGGCGGACGCGACACCGGGGTGTCGCGTGCGGCGCACCCCGCCCACCGTCCGGGCCCGGGTACGGGTTCGGGTCAGGCGGGTCGGGACAGGCGGGCCGCCAGGCCCCGCACGCAGTCGTCCAGGGCCCGGTCCAGTTCCGACCGGTTCTCCGTGGCCGTCCACAGGTCGCTCAGGCCGGCGGCCAGGACCATGATCATGGTGGCGATCTCCCGCGCGGGGCGGGCGAGATCGAGGCCGATGGTGGTGGGGAGCTCCGAGATCAGGTCGGTGGCGGCGCTCACGTACCGCTCGTGCTCCCAACCGGGCAGGTCGGCCAGCGCGGGGTCGCGGCGGGCCAGGGCGATGAGTTCGTCGAGCATGGCGTGGTGCCCCGGGTCCTCGCGCACGCTGTCCAACTGCGCCTCCAGGACGCCGCGGAGCACGCCCTCCAGGTCGGTCGACCCGGCCGCGCGGCGCCAGGCGCGTTCGACCGAGCGATCGACCTCGCTCTGCACCACGGCGCGCAGCAGGGCCGTCTTGGTGCCGAAGCAGTAGTGGACCGAGCCGTGCGGAAGCCCGGCGCGTTCGGCGATGGCGCGCGTGGTGGCGGCGGCCACGCCCTGTTCGCGCATCACCTCCGCCGCCGCCGTCAGCAGTTGGGCGCGTCGTTGTGCGATGGGCCGGTGTTCGCGCACCGGGGAGGTCTCTCGCCTGCTCGCCATGGGAGTAGGCTAGCCGCGTCGCAGTTTTGGCCACACGGCCAAAACTGCGACGGTGACCGTGCGGCGTTCGGAGCGGAGGAGAGCCATGGTGCGGATCAGGCGGGCCGGCGAGGGGGACATCGCGGTGGCGAGCGCGGTCCTGGGCGAGGCGTTCGAGGACGACCCGCTCCTGTGCTCCCTCGTGCCGGGGAACTCGAACCGACGCGCGCGCCTGACCCGGCTCTTCGCCGCCCTGATGCGTCGGGGCGTCCTGCGCCACGGCGCGGTGGACCTCGCCGAACTCCCGAACCGGGGCGTCGTCGGGGTGGCGGTCTGGGAGGGACCGGGGCGAATCCCCGGAGAGGGGCGGGCCACCCTCCGCGAGTCCGGTGCCCTGCTGCGCGCCATGGGGCCCCGGGGGGTGGTGACCGTTCTTCCCCTGCTGCGGGGCATGGCCCGTCACCGGCCCCGGCGCGAGCACTGGTACCTGGACGAGCTCGGGGTCGCCGCGGCGGGGCGCGGGCGGGGCGTGGGCGGTGCCCTCCTGGCCCACGGGTTGGAGCGCGCCGATCGCGAGGGCCTGCCGTGCTATTTGGTCTCGTCCAACGAGCGCAACCGTCGCCTCTACCGGCGTCACGGTTTCGGGGACGGCCCGATCGTCGAGGGCTCGCGCGTAGCGGCCCCGATGGCGATGCTGCGCGAGCCGGTGGCCCCCGGAGCCGACTGACCGGCCCCGGGGGCCCCGGACGCACGCCGTCCCCGTGGCCGCCGGAGCGGGCACGGGGACGGGAACGTCATCCGGGACGACCGGGGACCGGCGGCCCGGCCCGGCCCGGGGTCAGTCCTGGTCGCCGACGCGGGAGTCGAGGGTGATCTCCACCGTCTCCTCGGAGCCGCCGCGCACGTAGGTCAGCTCGACCGTGTCACCGGGCTCGTAGGTCCAGATCTCACTGATCAGGGTGGGACCGCTGTCGATCACCCGGTCGCCGAAACGGACGATGGTGTCGCCCGGCTCCAGCCCGGCCTCGGCGGCGGGCCCGCCCGGCACGACGGCGGAGTCGGCGGGCGCGTCGGTGACGATCCGGGCGCCGTTGGTGCCGCTCTCGGTCATGTCGACGGAGATGCCGATGACCGCGTACACCGGGTCGCCGGTCTCGATCAGGTCCTGCGCCACGCGCCGGGCCTGGTTGACCGGGATGGCGAAGCCCAGGCCGATGCTGCCGGCGGTCTGTCCGAGGCCCCCGGAGGTGGACTGGATGGCGGAGTTGACGCCGATCACGGCGCCGTTGGAGTCCAGCAGCGGCCCGCCCGAGTTGCCGGGGTTGATGGAGGCGTCGGTCTGCAACGCGCTGAGGTAGGAGGCCCGGCCGCCCATGCCGTCGCTGGAGGCGACGGGACGGTTCTTGGCGCTGATGATGCCGGTGGTGACGGTGCCGGAGAGCCCGTAGGGGGCGCCGATGGCGACGGTGGTGTCGCCGACGATCACCTCGTCGGAGTCGCCCAGCGGCAGCGGGGTCAGGTCCCGGTCCTCGGCGCCGACCAGGCGCAGCACGGCGATGTCGTAGCCCTGCGCGCCGCCGACCAGCTCGGCCTCGTAGGTTTGGCCGTCGGAGAAGGTGGCGGTGAGGGAGCCGTTGCCGCCGGCGGTGGCGACGACGTGGTTGTTGGTCATGATGTGGCCCTCTTCGTCGTAGACGAAGCCGGTGCCGGTGCCGCCCTCGCGGTCGCCCTCGGCCTGGATGGTGACCACGCTGGGCAGCGCCGCCTCGGCGATGGCCGCGACCGAGTCGGGGGCGCGCTCCACCCGCTGGCTGGACTCGGTGACGGCGGGCGCGGTGCCGCGTCCCGAGGTGTCCCCGGCGTTGCGGTCGGCGATCAGGTAGCCCAGGCCGCCGCCGATGCCGCCGGCGAGGAGGGCGACGGCGAGGACGGCCGCGAGGAGGGCGCCGCGTCCCCGGCGCCGCGGGGGCGGGGGCGGCGCGGCGAAGGTGTTCCAGGTCTGTATAAGA
>NZ_VKHS01000014.1 GCF_014141525.1 Streptomyces calidiresistens | reverse complement strand
GCCCTGCCCACCCCGGAACACCTTCCTCGCACTGTCGGTACCCGGACGTACGCTTCCCGGCGAGGGGCTCGCGCCGGGGAGGGACCATGCGCAGCCCCTCCGACGACGGGTTCCGCGTCCACTGCGCCCGGTTCCGGGAGCGGGTTCCGGGTGGTGAGTCGGCGCAGGCGTGTGTAGTGGACGAGGGTGGCGGCCGAGCCGGGGAAGGCCGGGTGGTTGCGGGAACGTCACTCGTCGCGCCGGGACAGACGGCGATGGCCGGCTTGCCACGGCCGGGCCAATTCCTCCGGCAGACAGCCCGGATGGCGTCGGAAGGGGGCCGGAAGGGGGCCGTGAACAGCCGATGTGTGAGAACCGCCCGATTGGCCGTGATCGCCACACCCGGCTCCTGCCACCTACCCGGCACGATGCCTCAGCCGCTGTCACGCACCAACTCGTGAGGCCGGCCCCGGCGCAGGGCACCGACCCCACCCTGCCGGCCTACGTCGAGGGGAACCGAAGGGTCGTCCGTCAGCGGTGCGGATCCCCCAGGATTTTCCCGGGACCTCCGACTCCATCAACCGGCACGAGCACGAAACAACCGGAAGACCATTCGCACGGGTCGGTGACCGGAATCCTCTCATCGTGGCAGGTCACCGCACCGGCAGGCTCCTTCCGCGACATCTGATGCGGGGAGGCCACCGCACCCCTTCCGACCTGCGACGCGGCGGGTCGGGGCGGAGTGCGGCGGCCTCCCCGGGACGTCGGTCCCGTGGCCGGGCACCGGGTCACGGGACCGTCTGCGCCCGGGTGAAGATCGTGTAGATGGCGACGCAGTCCCGGGTCCCACGTGGATGGGAAAGACTCACCGGCTCAGCCGAGCGGCCAGGAACACCGCCGCCACCGAGGGGCGGACCGCGTACGTCGCCCCCGTGCTCCCCCGGGGGGCCTGCCACCAGTGGAACGGATATCGCCGCCCACTCCTGCCGCATGCCTTGTTCATCCCGGACAGCACACCCGCCACACGCGGTGCCGGGTCGCTTCCGTTCGGCCCGCCCAGGACCTCGTCCACCAGTTCCGTGCAGTGGACCATCCGACCGGGGGTGCGCAGCAGGTACTCGAACACCTGCCGGGCCTGCGGCGCGAGTTCGGCCAGGAACACCGCGGCGCGCTCCAGATCCTCGGGCCCCCACTCCGGAGCAACGGTGTGCCCCTCCCCGCCGGAGTGCTCATCCCATCGCGGATCCGTCTCGGTCGGATACGTCGTCACATCCGCCCCCCATCACGTCTTCGAGGGCCCTCATTCTGCCCCGCTCCGGACACGCCCGGGGTGTTTTCCGATGGCTCCCACCCCGTACACCGCTGCCCCGACCCGGCCCTCGGTCCCTCCTCACGTCTCCCCCGCCGGGACCGTGGCCCTCCGGCCATCACCTCAGGAGGCCGGCCAGAACGGTCTCCAGGTAACGCTCGGCCGCGGGGCCCCCGGGCAGGACCCGGGGGGCGGAGTGGGCCAGTTGGGCGTGGCCCAGATAGGTCGTGTAGGCGAGCAGGGCGCGGTGGCGCGCTTCTTCCTCCGAGTGCCCCAGGTCGGTGAACAGTTCCACCAGATACGCCAGTCGGCGCTCGGCCACCCGGTGGAGGGCCGCGGCGACCAGCGGATGGGCGGCGTCGGCGAGCAGCACCTGTTCGATGGGGTCCGGCCGATCGACCGCGGCCCTGAAGGTCAGTTCCATGATCCTGCGGACCCGCGCGCGTGGGTCGCTCTCCTCGTTGACGAGGAGGATCACCGCCTCGGTCTCCTGCTCCTCCCAGCGGGCGAGCGCCGCTTCGATCAGCGCCTCGCGGTTGGTGAAGTGCCAGTAGAAGCTGCCCTTGGTGGCGCCCAGCCGCGCCGCCAGGGGCTCCACCGCGACGGCCGCCAGTCCACCGCCCTCGCGAATCGCGGTGAGTGCCGCCTCGGCCCAGTCGTCCGCCTTGAGTCGAGCCATGCTCCGTACGGTACCGTATGGTCGAGGAACCATACGGTACCGTACGGAGGCTGCGATGCGCCCCATCCGAAAGATCCGCACCGTTCACAATGTTCATGAGCGCTCGATCGCGGCCCCGGCGGCCACCGTCGGCGCGCTGCTCGATCGACTGGCCGGCGAGGACGACCCCCTGTGGCCCGCCCCCGCCTGGCCGGCAATGCGTCTGGACCGCCCGCTCGCAGTGGGTGCCACCGGGGGCCACGGACCGATCCGCTACGCGGTCGAGGAGTACGAGCCCGGCCGCCGCGTCCGGTTCCGGTTCGAGCAACTGGGCGGCGGCTACCACGAGCTGACCGTGATCCCGCAGGGTGCGGACCGGTGCCTGCTGCGTCACGTCCTGGACGCCGCGACGCCGGGATGGGAGTTGATCACCTGGCCCCTGGCCGTGCGCTGGATGCACGACGCCGTGCTCGAAGAGCTGCTGGACAACGCCCAGCGCGCCGCCGGTGACGTGGTCACCCGGCCGGCGCGCCGGTCACCGTGGGTGCGACTGCTGCACCGGATGCTCTGGCCCCGGCCCCGGGCCGTCGACCCGCCCGCAGCGGCCGAACTGCTCCGGGGCGCCCCGGGCCGCGTGGATTTCATCGACGCCTGGCGGGTGGAGCTGCACCCGTTCATGCCGCGTGACCCGGAGTACTGGCGCCGGGAGTTCCTGCGTCCGCCGCCCGTGGTGCGCGGGTTGATGGCACTGCGACAGGTGTTCGTCGGCCTCCTCGGCATCGATCGCCACAGCCCGCGGGACGGGTTCCCGGTCCTCGCACGCAATGAGCACGAGCTCCTGGCCGGTACCGACGCCGAGCACCTGAACTTCCGGATCTCGTTGCTGGTCGCGGAGGGCGGGATGACGCTGACCACGGTCACCGAGCTGCACAACCGCCGGGGACGGCTGTATTTCGCCGTCGTACGGCGTTTTCATCCGTTCGTGGTCCGCGCGATGATGCGCCGGGCCCACCGCGCGACCGCGCTGCGCAGCACACCGGCGGCGCGCGTCGGGTAGCCGCGTTCGGTCGGGACGACCGCGGCCGCAGGAGGTGTCCCCGCGGGTGCGGGACCGACGAACGGCGGCGGGAGGCGAGCAGCAGGGGAGGGTCGGCCCCGCGCCCGCGGGGATGGTCCGCGACGCTGCTCGGGAGAGACCCCGGCCCCTCCGAGCCTCCCCTCGGTCGACTCGGAAAGGGCTCATCCTCCCGGGATGGAGGACATCCCAGCGCCGGGGGTGCCTGTCGGCTTCCGGGCCCCGCCGGTGGGGCCCGGAAGGAGTGGGACGGTCATCCGGATTCCTCGACCATCCGGGCCCCGCTCGGCGGGTCGGTCGCGGCATGGAGGCGGGCCATTTCGGCCGAGACGGCCATGACCTCCTCGTAGGTGCCCAGCGCCTCCACCCGGCCGGCGTCGAGCACCACGACACGATCGGCCGCCCTCAACAGCGCGGGCCGGTGGGAGACCGCGAGGACGGTCGCTGTCCCGTTGAGGAGGCCGTCCCACAACGACCGCTCGGTCGACGTGTCCAACGCGCTGGACACGTCGTCCATCACCAGGAGTTCCGGACGCCCGGCGAGCATGCGGGCGATGGCCACCCGCTGGATCTGCCCTCCGGAGAGCCGCAGACCGCGCGGTCCCACCACGGTGTCCGGCCCATCCGGCATGGCGGCCAGATCGGGTTCCAGCACCGCGAGGCGCACGGCCTCGTCGAAGGTCGCGTCGTCCCGACCCAGCAGGATGTTCTCCCGCAGTGTTCCGCTGAACAGACGCGGCACCTGCGGGGTGTAACCGAGGCGGGGCGCCGTCGGGGAGGAGGCCGGGTCCGAAATCGGTCGCCCGTTCCACAACACCTCTCCCCTCTCGGGTGGCAGCAGGCCGAGCACCGCCCGAAGGAGAGTGGTCTTACCGGAGCCCACCCGACCGGTGATCACGGTGACCGTGCCGGATTCCATGAGCAGGTCGACGTCCTCCACGCCACGGTGCGTCCCCGGGTGGTGGTAGGTCAGGCCGTGAACGGAGAGTCTTCGGGGTGAAGCGGTGGCTTTCCGGTCCGGCTCGGACCCGCCCCTGCCGCGGGGCGCCGGAACGGGGTGGGACGGAGGCGGACGGAGGCGCCCGCCGAGAAAGCCCGCGATCCGGCCGAGGGCGACCGAGACCCGTTGCAGACGCACCGACAACATTCCCATCGAGCCGAGGGCTTCGGTCAGGACCAGGAGGTAAAAGGCGAACAGGGCGAGGTCGCCGACCCCGAAGGTCCCCTCCCCCATGCGTCCGGCGATCAAGAGCAGCAACAGGCCGATCCCGATGGGGGCGGCGTTACCGATCACGGTGCGTTGAACGACGGCGTACAGTTCCTCCCGGACCGCTGCCCGGGCCCTGGCGGCGTTCAGTCGGGCCACGTGCGCGGATACTCGTGTCTCCGCAGTGGCCGCCCGCACCGCGCCCACGGCTCCGAACATCTCCCGTAGGGCCCCCGCCACCCTCCCGGAGGCGGCTCGGGTCTCGCGTCGGTGACGCAGGAATCGACTGTGGGCCACCGCTGTGACCAGGGCGAGGAGAAAGAGAAGGGACAACAGCGCCGCGGTGACCGTGACATCGATCCGCATCATCACGGTGATCGCCACGGCGACGAACAGCCAGTGGGCCAGATTCGTCGGTGCCCAGGCGACGAAGAAGCCCGTCTCCTCCACATCCTCACCGACGGTCCGCAGGGATTCCCCGGGAACCGTTCGGCTCGTCGCCCCCGGTTCGCTCAGGGCCGTTCCCAGGAGGGCTGACCGCAGGCGGGTCGTGGTGCCGTACTGAACCCGGGGTTCCAATCTGTTGATCATCACGCCGAATTGCAGAAATAATCGGGCGGCCTCCACCGCGGCCACCAGGGCGATGATCGCCCACACTCCTCCCTCCGCTCCCAGTTCATCGAAGAACCACTGGAACAACAATCCCACCGACAACGTTCCCACTCTGAGCAACATCCACAGACCGGTGAGGGCCCAGTAGGCCCGGGTCGAGCCGCGCAATACCGCCACGAGTCTCCCGAAAACCGATCTTCCGAGCTTTTCCCCACCCATCAAAAACTCTCTCCCCGAGGGCTCATCGAGCGGTTTCGACCGTCTTCAGGAGGTGGTGGAAGCGGGAATTCGGATCGAGGGAAAGAGTGATTCGTTCCCCCTGCTCGACCACCTCTCCCTCCTCCAGCACCAGGACCCGATCCACTTTCCGCAGCAGGTGCGGGCGGTGCTCCACGACAACGGCGGTGCGACTTTCGAGCAGCCGCTCCAGGGCGGGCATGATCAGGTGTTCGCTGTGCGGATCGAGCCGGGCGGTCGGCTCATCCATCAGGACCAGGCCGGGATCCCGCAGGAACACCCGAGCCAGGGAAAGCTGCTGTTCCTCACCCGCCGACATACCACGCGCCCCCGTGCCGAGTGCCGTGTCCAAACCGTCGGGCAGGGTTTGCAGCCAGGACGCGAGCCCTGCCTCGCCAAGGGCGGCGCGCAGCCGGTCATCGGATACCGAGGAATCGAAGAAGGTGAGGTTGTCGCGCACGGAGGCGTGAAAGACGTGTACGTCCTGGGTGACCAGGGCGACCCGTTCGCGCAATTCCCGAAGGTCCCCGGCGGTCACCTCCACCCCGCCCACCCGGATCACCCCCGAGACAGGAGGGTGCAAGCCGAAGAGGAGGCCCAGGACGGTTGATTTTCCGCTTCCGGTGCGTCCCATGATTCCGAGTCTTTCCCCGGAGGCCAGCGCGAAGGAAACGTTCCGCAACACCGGTTCATCCGGGTCGTGGTGGAAGGACACGCCATCGAAGCGGACGTCCGGTCGCTCCACCGGCGGCCGAGCGGCTCGCACCCGTGCTTCCGGTCGCGGGGCGGCCTTCGGCCCCAGCAGGTCCCGAAGGCGGTGAGCACTCGCCGCCGCGTCCTCCAGTTCGCGGAATCGTGTGGTGATGGCGAGAAGTGGACGACGGAGCAACATCGCGTAGAACAGTGCCGCGAAAGCCGTGCCGATGGAGAGCTCTCCCAGGGAGTGCAGCCATGCGCTGACCGCCAGAGCCAGGATCGTGCTGATGGCCGACAACCCCTGCACCGTCGCCGGCCACCGTACGGACACCCTGGCGGCGGCACGGGCCCGCCGGTACAGATCGGCTTGCCGGCGGTCGAGGTCCCTCAGGGTGGAGATCGTGGCCCCGTTCGCCCGGAGATCCTCCGCCGCGGCGAGCCGTTCCTCGAGGAATCCCTGAAGGTCCGCGGCGGCCCGCTGCCGTGCGGTCACGAAGGGCATGGCCCGTCCGACCAGGGTCCGCAACACCAGCAGGGTACCGAGCACGAAGGGGGCGAAGACCAGGGCCAGCCGCCACTCCAGGACGAAAAGCGCGAGGAGAACCCCCCCGAGCAACAGCACCTGGGCGACCATCTCCAGGAACAGGGCGGACATCACGGCGGTGAGTCGGGTGACATCCCCGTCCACCCGCTCCACGAGTTCCCCCGGCGGATGCCGCCGGTAGAAGTCCGGAGGGCGACTCAGACAGTGTTCGACGAGATCGGCGCGCAAGCGGTTGGTGCTGCGCCAGGCGACACGCGAGGACAGGGTCTCGGTCCCGACGGTGACCACCAGCAGGCCCACGGCAGCCGTCACGGACCAGACCGCCACGCCCAGCAGCGTCGTACGGGAGTCACCCGAGAGCGCGCCGTCGATGAATCCACGCAACAGGTAGGGAGCCACCAACTGGAGCCCTGTACCCAGCGGAATCAGCAGGGCGAGGAGGATCAGGACGGCTCGCTCGTCGCGCAGGTAGCGGAAGATCATGGAAAGTTCTCGCAATGGACCGCCGGTCACATGTCCTCCCCTGCTCCCCGGACGGCGAAGGTGTCAGCATAAAGTCCCGGGAGGTCCCGGGGAACGGCCTCCTCCTCGCCCCGGCCGCCGAAGCCCTCCGCTTCCGTCTCACGCCTCGGAAAACCGGTGGTCATACGGGTGGCGGCCTCTTGTTCCCGACACCGACCGGCGTGATGGAATTCGATCTTGCCGGGGTTTCGCGAGCCGGTGATCATTTCGCCATTCGTCCCGCGTCGAAGGCGATTCCGGTGTCCCAACGGGACCGGCACACCGGGTTTCCTCCGCGGACGGGTCATGTTTCGGACAGCAGTCCGACGCTCCCCGTTGAACGTGGTTCATCACGCTGTTAGGCTCTCCACGTCTCCACGCCCGGACATGTTTTCCCGAATCGAAACACCTGGTCCCCGCCTTCCGACCCGGCGTCGTTACCACGCGATCGGGCGGTTCCGCGATTTCGGCCACCCCGAACCGGGAACGGGAACGGAGTGCCACGCACCGCCTTGACCGACAGATTCAAACGAATCAAGGGGGATTTGTGTCGAGTGATACACGCGAAGCCGACCGGCCGGAGAGAATTTCCCTGGTCACCGGGGCGGCGGGCTTCATCGGCTCCCACCTCGTAAAAGAGTTGAGAAGTTCCGGTGAGAGGGTCATCGCACTGGACAGAAGGCCCTTACCGGGGGCAGATGATTTCCCTTCGTTACGGGGACCGCTTCGGGAGATACGCGGCGATCTCAATTCGCTTCCCCTGGTGGAGTATCTGAAGGGGGTCTCGGTGGTCTACCATCTCGCCGCCCTACCCGGGGTCCGTCCTTCCTGGGTCCGATTCTCCGAGTACCTGCAGTGCAACGTGCTGGCCACTCAGCGACTGTTGGATGCCTGCGTACGGGCCGGTGTACCGCGCGTGGTGGTGGCCTCCTCCTCCAGCGTGTACGGCGGTACCACGGGGGTGATGAGCGAGGACGACCTCCCCCGCCCCCTCTCCCCCTACGGAGTCACCAAACTCGCCGCCGAGCGATTGGCCCTCGCCTTCGCGGCCCGCGGGGACACGGCGCTCTCGGTGGGGGCGCTGAGGTTCTTCACCGTCTACGGCCCCGGCCAACGGCCGGACATGTTCATCTCCCGACTGATCCGGTCCACCCTCCGGAGCGAGCCGCTGGAGATCTACGGTGACGGGAGCCAGGTCCGCGATTTCACCCACGTATCGGACGTGGTACGAGCCCTGACGCTGGCGGGGGCGGCACGCGAGAAGGGCGGAACCGTCCTGAACATCGGCACGGGAAACACCGCGTCGGTCAATGAAGTCGTTTCCATGACCGCGGAGCTGACAGGGCTGCACCCCGCCGTCGAGTACGGTGCCGCGCGCGAGGGTGATGCCCCCTCCACCAGCGCCGATGTGAGTCGCGCCCGGAGCCGGCTGGGCTTCACCGCCCTGACCGGGCTGCGCGAAGGGCTCACCACCCAGATCGATTGGGCCAGGACATCGGGTCGGGCCGGAGTGGGCACCGTTCCGCTCGGTGGGGCGACTTCCTCACCCCGGGGGTGACCGCATGTGCGGTTACGTGGGATTCAGCGACATCGACGGAGAGCTGCAGCGGTCCCGGGCCACAGCCGAGCACATGCTGACAGCCCTGGCGCACCGGGGCCCGGACGGTGCGGGGTGGTGCCGCCACGGGGGCATCACCATGGCGCACTGTGCCCTGACCTTCGTCGACCCCGGGGGCGGTGCGCAGCCGTTCGTCTCCGCCTCGGGATCCACCGCTCTCGTCTTCAACGGGGAGATCTACAACCACGCCGAACTGCGCGACGAACTCCGGGCGGCGGGGGTCCGCCCCCGTGGCGGAAGCGATACCGAGGTACTCGTGGAATTGTACGAGTTACGGGGAATGCGCATGTTGGACCGACTGCGCGGGATGTACTCCTTCGTCCTGCACGACGCCCGCGACGACACCACCGTGCTGGTCCGTGACCCCATGGGGAAGAAGCCCCTCTACTACACCCGGGTGCCGGACGGCATAGCCTTCGCCTCCGAGCTCACCGCCTTGCTGCGGCACCCCTCGGCACCCACCGCTCCGGATATCGGCGCACTCGCCGATTATCTGGTACTCCGGGCTTTCTGCGCACCCGCCTCGGCGGTTTCGGGGGTGCGCAAGGTACGCCCCGGCACCTACGTGACCCATCGCCGGGGGAAGTTGACCGAAAGTGAATTCTGGCGGCCCCGTCTGGCTCCGGCCGGGGGTACACGGGGAGGACCGCGCCACCGGGAGGCCGCCGAGCGGTTCGAGGACCTCTTCCGCACCGCCGTCGCCCGTCGGGTGACCAGCACCGACCGGCGACTCGGGGTACTGCTCAGCGGGGGATTGGACTCCAGCGCGGTGGCCGCGGTGGCCCGGGAGCTCCATCCCGATCGCACGTTGCCCACCTTCGGCGCGGCTTTCGAGCATCCGGACTTCGACGAGAGCGCGCACGCACGAAAGGTGGCGCGTCATCTGGGCACCGAACACCATGTGGTGAGGATTACCGGAGGTGATCTCGCGGGTGTGGTGGAGTCCGAATTCGCCGCACTCGACGAGCCCCTGGCCGACCCGTCGCTGCTTCCCACCCGCCTGGTGTGTCGGGCCGCCCGCGAACATGTGCGGGGCGTGCTCACCGGGGACGGCGCGGACGAGCTTCTGTTGGGTTATCGCTACTTCCAGGCCGAACGGGCGATCGAGCTCCTCACCCGTGTCCTGCCCCCCCACCGGTTGGAGGGACTCCTCCGGCTGCTGATCCGTCGACTCCCGACCCGTTCCGGCAATCTGCCCGTGACGGCGGCTCTCGGTCTCCTGGCACGGGGGATGAAAGCGGCCCCGGAACATCGCTTCCATCTCTCGACGGCACCGTTCGGCCCGGGTGAGCTGGCACGAGTACTGACTCCCGAGGCCCGTGCCGAAAGCATCGGCCGCGATCCCTTCGCCGAGGTGGCCCGACTGCTGGGGGGCCAACCCGACCTGACCGGTGTCCAGCGCGGTCAGATCGGCGTGGTGGCCCACTTCCTGCGGGACGTGATCCTGACCAAGACGGACCGGGGCGGCATGCGCAGCGCTCTCGAACTGCGGTCCCCCTTCCTCGACCTGGATCTGGTCGAATACGGAAATTCCCTGCCCGTCGCCCTGAAACTGCGTGGCCTCACCGGAAAATACCTGCTGCGCGAGGTCGCCGCCGAATGGTTGCCCCGTTCCATCGTCCGGAGAACGAAGCTGGGGTTCCGGGTCCCGTTGGCGGACCTGCTCCGCGGTGAACTGCGCCAGTTGCTGGGCGACACTCTTTCGCCGACCGCCCTGCGGGCGGGCGGCCTCTTCGACGCCGGCGCGGTAGGGCTGCTGATCGAGGACCACCTCACCGGTCGTCGGGATACCTCCGGCAAGTTGTGGGCGCTGCTGGTGCACCAACTCTGGCTCGGGAATCTCACGACCGGACGTCGCGCCATCAATGTCCCCGCCCGACCGGCCCTGACCCGGGAGACCCACAGTGACCACTGATCGCCCCGGCATTCGTGTTCTTTCCCCCAGGACCTGGGGGGAATTCGGCAACTACCTGGCCGCCACCCGTTTCTCCCGCGTGCTGCGGAGCGTGGTGGACGCCGAGGTGACCCTCATGGAGGTGGAACCGATCCTGCCCTGGGTCGGGGAGGTGGGTGGGGAGATACGCTCCATCTCGCTCGACAGCCCCGATGCCACAGTGCGCAACCGGCGGTACATGGCGCTGATGGACCGTCTCCGGGAACGCTTTCCGGAGGGGTTCGAGAACAACCCCACCCCCGCCCAGCGGGCCGACATCGACCCTCTCGCCCGGCATCTGCGGACCGCCGCGCCGGACGTGGTCGTCGGCACCAAGGGATTCGTGGCCAGGTTGTGCGTGGCGGCCGTGGGGATGGCGGGCCTCCGTACCCGTGTGATCAGCCATGTGACCAACCCCGGGCTGCTGGAGCTGCCCCTGCACCGCAGCCGGTACCCGGACCTGACGCTCGTCGGTTTCCCCCGGGCGCGGGAACGGCTGTTGGCGACCGTCGGTGGGGATCCCGATCGGATCGCGGTGGTGGGTCCCCTGGTCGCCCAACACGATTTGCGGGACTTCATGACCGATGAGTCGGCCGCCTCCGGGACGGACTCCTGGAAGGACACCGGGGGGCCCGACCGACCACGGGTGATCGTCTTCTCCAACCGAGGTGGGGAGACATATCCCCGCCTGATTCGACACCTCGCCGGTCGACACCCCGGAATCGATCTGGTGTTCGTGGGCTACGGGGATCCCGACCTCGCCCGCCGTACCGCGGCCGAGGCGGTGGGGTGTGACCACTGGCGGTTCCACAGCGTCCTCACCCAGAGCCAGTACTTCGATTACATCCGACACGCCTCCCGGTCCCGGTACGGACTGCTCATCTCGAAGGCGGGCCCCAACACCACGCTCGAAGCGGCCCACTTCGGCATTCCGGTTCTGATGCTCGACTCGGGGCTGCCCATGGAACGGTGGGTACCGGGATTGATCCACGAGGAGGGATTGGGGCGTGCGTGCGCCGATCCCGAGGACCTCCTGCGCACCGCCGACGAGTGGCTCTCCCGGCCGTCGGTGATCGAGGCACACAAGAAATCCACCATGGCGTTCGCGGATTCCGTGCTGGACCAGGAAGCGGTGGCCGAGAGGATCGGAGCAGCCGTGCGTCCGCTGCTGGTCGACCGATGAACGTGCGTCGTTCGTCCGGTGGGGCACCCCGGATCCATCTCCTCGGGGGGCGGGACGGGGTGCGGATGGAGGGCGACGGGGAGGTGCGTCTGGGTCACCCCCTGTCCGGTGATCACCTGGACTCCGGTCCCCCGGCCGACGGTGTCTTCGCCGGCTGGTCCTGGGACGGCGAGCGCCTGGTGGTTCGCAACGACCGCTACGGCATCTGTCCCGTGTACTACAGGTCCGGGAACAACTCGCTGGCCGTCTCCCCCGACCCGCTGGCGCTGTTGCCGCTCGATCGCTCGGCCGAACCGGACCATGACGCGATGGCGGTTTTCGTACGGCTGGGTTTCTTTCTCGGAGAGGACACCTGTTTCGGGGGGATCCGTGCCCTGCCCCCGGCCGCGACCCTGGTGATGGACGCCCGGGGGATGCGGCTGCGGTCCCGCGGACCGGCGGCGGTCGAGCCGACCGCCATGACCGGGACCCGGGCGGTGGACGGCCTCATCGAATTCTTCCGGGAGTCGGTGGCCCGGCGGCTCCCGGACGAACCGTACGAGTTCCCGCTCAGCGGAGGACGGGATTCCCGACACATCCTGCTGGAACTGTGCCGTCGGGGGATCCCGCCCCGACGGTGTGTCAGCGGTTCAAAATTTCCTCCCGACCCGGGGGCCGACGCGCAGGTGGCGGGGGTACTCGCCGATCGGCTCGGGCTGGCGCACACGGTGATCCCGCGCCCCCGTTCCCAGTTCCGGGCGGACCTCGTCGCCCTGCCGGCGCAGGGCCTGGGAACGCTGGAAGGAGCGTGGGCCCTCCCGGTTCTGGATCACCTGGGGCGCCACAGCCGTGTGTCGTACGACGGGGTGGGCGGGGAGCAGGCCCAACACCCGAATGTCGGGTTCATCCGGGAGAATCCCTACGACCGGGCCGATCTCCCCGGCCTGGCCGAGCGACTGCTGTCCGCCGGGCGGACCGGCCCCCATGTGGACCGCCTGCTCGGGCCCCGGCTGGGTGCCCTGTGGAGCAGGGACCGGGCCCGGAGGCGTCTTGTCACCGAATTGGCCCGGCACGCCCACAGCGCCTCGCCCCTCACCTCTTTCTTCTTCTGGAACCGGACCCGACGGGCCGTCGCGCCGACCCCGTTCACCCTCGGGGACCCGAGGCTCCTGACCCACACCCCCTACCTCGACCACGACCTGTTCGACCATCTCGCCGCGGTGCCGCATCGCATCCTCGTCGACGGCACGCTCCACGACCGGGCGCTGCACAAGGCCTTCCCCCGCTACGCCGGGATCGGTTTCGCCTCCTCCACGCCCCAACTGCGCGGTCCGGTGCTGGTGGCCCACCGGCTGGCGTACCTTCTCCGGCTTCTCGGACACACCCTGCGGAGAAAGAACTGGCGGCACAGTCCGAACCGTCTCCCGCAGCGTCTGCTGGCCGCCGGCAGGGGGCCCGGAGCGGCGCAACGGGTCAGTCGGCTGCAACCACTGGCGCTTCACCTGCTGCTGCTCGAGGAACTCCTCACCCCCGGCTCCGGTCGCGGGCCCGGGAGGACACCGTAGGCGAGCCATCACCTGCCCGACCACCCCACCACACCCCGGCCCCGGGGTCCGAAGGAGCGGATCGTATGCGAAAGGCATTACCCGTCATCGGTACGGGAACGCCGGCGGGAAAGATATCGGGGGGTTGCGGTACCGCGACCCCCTCCCCGGAACGCCCGGCGCTGCCCCGGTGGCGCAAGCGCAAACTGCGGATCGCGTTGGTCCGGCATCACGATCTGTGCCTGAACACACGACAGATCGCACGGGTCCAGAAGCGGGCGGGTGTGCTGCCGCACCTGGGACTGGGGTACATCCACACCGCCCTCAAATCCGCCGGATTCCACGACGTCGTCCAGATCGACACCCCCGCTCTGGGCTTGGACAGCGAGGGGCTGCGCTCCCTGCTCACCGATTTCGGACCCGATCTGGTCGGGGTGAGTACCACGACCCCCGGCCTCCCTGGCGCCATCGAGGCGTGCAGTGCGGCCAAGAGCACGGGGGCCAGGGTCATCCTGGGCGGACCGCACACCGAGGTCTACTCGCACGAGAACCTCGTGCACGATTCCATCGACTACATAGGTGTCGGTGAGGGCATCACGATCATGCCGGAACTGGCCGAAGCGCTGGAACGGGGCGAGGAGCCGGAAGGCATTCGAGGACTTGTCACCCGGAAGCACCACGGCGGCGCCGCGCCCATGGTCAACCTGGAGGATGTCGGTTGGCCGGAGCGGTCGGGACTTCCCATGGACCGTTATTACTCGATCATGGCACCCCGGCCGTTCGCCACCATGATCTCCAGCCGGGGCTGCCCCTTCAAGTGCAGTTTCTGCTTCAAACAGGCCGTGGACAAGAAATCCATGTATCGGACCCCGGAGGACGTCGTCGGGGAGATGGTGGAACTCAAGGAACGATGGGGGGTGAAGGAGATCATGTTCTACGACGATGTCTTCACTCTCCACCGAGGTCGGGTGAGGGAAATCTGCGAACTCATCGGAAAAATTGACCTCAAGGTCCGCTGGGAGGCACCCACCCGGGTCGACCTCGTCCCGGAACCCCTGCTGAAGGCGATGGCCGGAGCGGGTTGCGTGCGTTTGCGCTTCGGGATAGAGCACGGCGATTCCGAAATTCTCGACCGAATGCGCAAGGAGAGTGACATCGGCAAGATCGAACGGGCCGTCACCTCCGCCCACGAGGCCGGCATCAAGGGATTCGGGTATTTCATCGTCGGGTGGCTCGACGAGAGTCGGGAGCAGTTCCGCCGCACCGTCGATCTGGCCTGCCGCCTGCCGCTCGACTACGCCAGTTTCTACACCGCAACCCCTCTTCCCGGCACCCCACTGCACACGGAAGCCGTGGCGGCCGGCCGGATACCGGCCGATTACTGGGACCGTTTCGTGCGGGGTGAGTTCGACAGCCGAATCGGCTATCTGGTGCCCGATGCCCAGGAACGTGCCCAAAAGGCGTATCGCTCCTTCTTCATGCGTCGTTCCATGATCAAGCCACTGCTGTCCCATATGGCGGGGACCGGTCAATGGCGCAACACCCTGGACGGCCTGCGCAGTTTGCACCGATCGACCTCCAACACCGACCGTGACTTCTGAACCCACGCCCCCGGCCGCTTCCCGACCCCCCCGGGCACCGGGATCGCCGGTGGAACTCAACATCCCGCTGCCCCCCCGGAGACGACGCACGGGCGAGGCACGGGTGACCCATCACGTGCGGACCACCATGGCGCGCGGATTCCGACCCCCGGAATCCTGGGAGGTCCCCATCCGACACATTCTGCCGGATTCGCCGGTCGACGGAACCCGACGACCGGAGGAAGCGGCGAACGCGCTGCGCGGGGGCGCCCCGCCGGACATCGCCCTGGTTCTGCCGACCTGTGTTTCGCGACTCCCGGCGGAACGCCAGCGGGAGGTGTTTCGTTCCCTGCTGTCCCGGGTGGCCGAGGTCCTGCGGGACCATCCCCGAACCCCCGTGGTGCTGTTCATCGGAATGCAGTGGTCGTCGGCCCACGAAGAGGAGGAGGGGATACGTCGACTGCGCCTCTTCGTCCGGGATGCGCGGGAACGCCTTCCCGACCTTCGGGTCTGTGGATTGTCGCTGCCCGGCCCCGGCAAGCCACGAACCCTGAACGGTGCCATAGCGGTGGCCGAAGTGCTGGGCTGTTCCGGCGTGGGATGGGTGGACGACGACGTGGTTCCCGAGGAGAACTGCCTCTCGCGCCTGGTTCGGGACTTCCTCGCGGGCGGCCGACGGGGCGCGGTGGGGGCCACGAAGATCCCCCACGTCCACGAGTTCGCCGCATCGAAATTGCTGTCGCGCGCCAAGGCCATCGCCGCACCCGCCATGAACTATCCGCATGGTTGCTGCGTTCTCGTGGCCACCGATGTGGTGGCCGGTGGAATGCCCGGTCGATACATCTCCGACGACGGTTACATCTGTTTCCGGCTGCTGGATCCCCGTCTCCCCGATCCCCTGGCCCACTTGCGACTGGTCCCGGATGCCCGATGCCACTACTACGTCGCGGGGCCGACGGGCGAAACCCGCCGCAGAATCCGCCGACTGCTCCTCAACCACCTCGTCGACCTGGCCGACTGGCCCCTACCGGTCGCCCGCCACTACTTCCGCCACGTGCTGTTCGGCGGCATGTGGCCGCTGACCGGTTTCGACTCCTCCCGCGGTCGCCGCCACGGAGCGAAGAAGGCGCTCATCAAATGGCTCTACTTCGCCTGGTTCGCGGGCATCGGAGGCGAACTGTACCTGCGGGGTCTCACCGGCAGACCGCTGCGCCGCATCGAGTGGGCGCCGTATTCCGAGGTCCGCGGCCCCGCTCCGTTTTCCTCGACATCCCGGGAGATTCGATGAAGGTGCTCTCGCTCCACTCCGCCGGCCACGACACGGGGGTGGCCTACTTCGAGGAGGGGCGCCTGGTCTTCGCGATCGAGACCGAGCGGCTCACCCGGGTCAAGCACGATCACCGTTCCGGGATCGCCCTGCGGCACGTGCTCGCCCAGGAGGGTGTGGACGCCGACGGGATCGAACTGGTGGCCGTGAGTACTCCGATTCGTGACGGGCTGCTCCGGATCCCCGATCCGGAGCGAACCATGCGGCACATCAATGCCGGTGCCCCGCACCATCGGACCGTCTGCGAGATGTTGGGCCGCCGAGTGGAGTGTGTGGTGGTCACCCACGAGGTTTCCCACGCCGCCCTCGCCGCGCACTACGCGGGGTGGGAGGAGGGCACCGTCGTCCTGGTCAACGAAGGACGGGGCCAGCTCACCCGCAGTTCGCTGTTCCGTGTGAGCGGGGGTGTCCTGGAGTGGGTGGAGAAGGATCCCCTGCCCTGGTACGGCAACGGCTTCGGGTGGACGGCGATCGGTCATCTCCTCGGCTTCGACCGCAGTCCCGGTGTCGCCGGAAAGGTGATGGCCATGGGCGGTTACGGTCAACCCGACGCCCGCATACGCGAGCGATTGCTGGCGGTGCCCCGGGATGTGATGAACGATCGGGAGCTGGCCGACCGCGTGTACGCCGACCTTGTCGCCCAACCCGGCTTCGGCTCCGACTTCGAGACCGCGTCGCATCTGGTGGCCACCTTCCAGGAGATGTTCACCGATGCCGTTCGGGACGTACTCGATCGGCACGTGTCGGACACCGGGGCGGTGGCCCTCGGTGGAGGATGTGCCCTCAACATCGTGGCGAACTCCGCGTTGAGAAAGGCGTACGGCAGGGAGATCGCCATTCCCCCGGCCTGCGGGGACGCGGGACATCTCGCCGGTGCCGGGATCTACGCACTGACCCACGTGGTGGGCACGGGAGCCGAACCGTTCGAGGTCTACGGCAACGGCGGACCCGAGTCCCTCCGGACGATCCGGGAGACGATGGAGAGCACAGGGCTGCGCCCCCTCCCCTACGACGGAGCCGCCGTCGCCGCGGTGCTGGCGGAGGGGGGTGTGGTCTCCATGTTCGAAGGCCGCGCGGAACTGGGGCCGCGGGCCCTGGGCCACCGGTCGTTGCTGGGGAATCCCGCCGCCCCCGGAATGCGCAAACGGCTGAGCGAGGATCTCAAACGGCGCGAATGGTTCCGCCCCCTGGGTGCGGTGATGCGCGAGGATCGCTTCGCCCGGTGGTATCCGGACGAAGCACCGTCTCCCCACATGCTCTTCGAATACCCCGTCCCGGAGGACAGAATTCCCGAGGCCCGGCACGTCAACGGCACCTGTCGTATCCAGACGCTGGGTCCCGGCCGGGCCCGGCTGCACGACCTGCTCCTGGAATTCGAGAAGGCCAGCGGTGTGCCGGCGCTCATCAACACCTCTCTCAACGGACCGGGCAAGCCGATCGCCCAGACGACCCGGGATGTGCTGGACGATTTCGCGCACACGGACATCGACGTGTTCGTGTTCGATGGCCTGATGGCCTATGGAGGCAAAACGGCGGAGCGAAGAGACGGGTGACCGGGACACGGGGCCCCGGCCACCGGTCGGTCACCTCCGCGAGTGTCGTGGGAGCAGGCGGTTCGACACGTCGTCGGTGTAGAGGTGGATCACGGGGACCAGCGCCGGTGCGGCCGGGCGCGCCCCCACCGCGGCCAGGGCAGCACCGCGCAGTTCCTCCAACATGTCCCGCACCTCCCGCTCCGGAACCTCCCCCGTTCGCATCAAATGGGCGAGGTTGCCCTCCCGCTCGCCGTGACGCTCGTAGTCGGTCAGGTCGTCGGCCATGGTGATGATCATGGCGAAAGCCTCCGCGAAACGGCGCACCGCTCCCGCGGGATCCCCGACATCCCCACAGGCCACCGCCAGGTCCCCGTAACGCCCGAGGAAGGCGGCACCGTAGGTGCTCGCATGGTCGCGCCACTCCTCCAGGTTCCTCGCCCGCGACCGTTTGGTGCGGATCTGTCCCGCACCGAGGTGAACGGCGTCCCGTTCCAGGATGTCCGTCACCGCTCCGGGATCCCGGGCGAGGGACTGGAGTTCGTGCAGCGCCCGCAGGTGCAGGCGCATTCCCACGCAGGCGAGTTCGACGCGGTCGAGCCCCGTGTCGTCGTCCATCAGGTCGTCGAGGAGCTTCATGGAGACGATGTCCAGGGCCAGGGCACGGGAAATCGCGGCACGTCGACGCGGATCGACCGTCCACTCGGTGAGGAAATGCGGCACCCGGAGGTACAACCGGAGAGCGGCGGTGTGGGCCACGAGTTCCGCGGACCCCTCGCACCCGGCGACCAGACGGGTGACGTGGTCGCGGTTGGCGCTTTCGGCGGCGAGCATGGACTCCGTGTACCCGGGTGACAACGGCGGGGACGCCGCGGCCGTCACCGGGTGGCTCCCGAGGGAGCCGGAACGGTCGAGTGCCCGGCGCAGATCTCGGCCAGGGTCGTTCGCCAGTCCGGCCGCTCCAGGGCGCCGGCGAATCCCACGTAGTCGGCCCCGTGAGCGAGGTATTCGGCGACCTGCCGGCCGGACCGCACGTTGCCGCTGACGAAGAGTATCTGTCCGGCGTCGAGTCGTTCACGGAAGTACCGCACCACCTCGGGGGGCACCCGATCGTTGCGCGAATACAGGTACACCAGGTGGAAACCGAAGGACCGGGCGATCCCGATGTATCGGTCGATCTCCTCGGTGGAAACGGTGCCGACCGGAACGGTTCCGAGCAGATCCCCGGTCCGGTGGTCCTCTCCGAAGGTGAGGGCAACGGTGAGCAGCATTTCCGGCCACTCCTCCCCCGAGGTCCCACCCGGAAAGGATTCCATCGTCTCCAGGAGACTCTTCCACACGAAATAGTCGTTCTCCGACCCCAGCAGTGCGGGCAACAGCACCGCGTCCGCTCCACCGACCATCGGAAAACCTTTTCCCCTGCGCGGCGGGAAGTGAAGCAGCACCGGCGATGCGGCAACCTTTTTCACCGCCTCGACATAAGGAGTCATGTGGGATTCGAAGGAATCGTAGTCGGTACTGGCCAGAATAATGGCCGCCACGCCCAGACGGGTCAGTTCTCTTGTTTTCTCAACCGCTTCTCCCAGCGGAACCTTGAACGGGTCGATGATGTGGACGGGCCCCGGTGGGTGCTCCCGGAGTCGGTCCAGTACCCGTCCCGCCCGCCAAAGCGTCGGCGCCTTCGGGTTCTCCTCGTGGCCACTCGGCCGGGATAAGGAATTCATGGCGTCTTCCCCTTGTCTTCCGGTCGTGCCGGGCGACGACATCCGGGGCGCGTCACCCGCTCGGAGGGATGTACGGGGCAACTTCGTCTCGCGGACCGGAGTCGATCTCGTGCCGGAGTCGACCGTTCCGGGATCGGGAGACAGCGAAATCACGCGACCGCGGTTTCCCGCCGCGGGGGTTTTCCACCACCCTGGCGGTGGCCGTCCCGCCGGAAAGAGGAGATGCAACCGGAAACCGTGGCCGATTCCCGAAATACCGGAAGGAATTCGCTTCGAATTCCTTCCGGTCCGGGTCGTCCATCACGAACAACTCACCGACGGTTATCACGAATCGCCGGAGGGGCCGTCACGTAACGGAGCAGGCACCGATGCTACACCCGTTGCCATCCGGGGACCAGACAAGGGGAGAGGGAATCGGAGATTCTCCGTCGCCGGGTCCGGGGACCCGGCCGGACGCGTCGACGCCGGGAGGGACGCAAGCGGCATCGGGAAGTACGCGCGAAACATTCACACGAATCGAAGATGTCGCCTGCGTCGCAGGCGAAACGCCATGACGGAACCGGTTGCCGACATCAGCAGAACCGTCACCCCGACGGCGTGGGTCGTACCGGCGGCGAAAGATCCGTCACCGGGCCCGTCCACCGCGTAGGTGAGGATTTCCCGGGTGGACCAGAAAGGAAGAACTTTGGCGGAATCCTTGGCCGGATCCACCACCATCTGCGCTCCGATGACGGAGATCAGCAGCAGGGCTCCCTCCATGTCACGCGGCACCACCGCCCCCAGCAACAAGCCGAGTGGCGCCGCCACCAGCGCCGTGATCAGCAGTGCCGCCACCACGGCCCGCGGGCTTCGCACGTCCTGGCCCACCAGGATGATCACCGCGTAGACGACGGCGACCCCCGTACCGGCCGCGAGCAGGGCCAGCAGGCGTCCCAGGAACAGTTGGAGCGGCCGAAAACCGGAAAGAGCCAACAACGGTTCGATCTCCCGCCCCCCGACCGAGGAGAAAAGAGCCGCGGCACTGACCGCGAATCCCACCCCGAGGGTGGCGAACCTTATCGCCTGCCCCGTTTCCTCGTACCGTCCGAGGTAGAAGACCAGGGGAACCACGAGGAGAAGGCCCAGTACGGCACGACGCCTCAACAACTCGCGCAGGGTCATCCCCGCCATTCGCACAACGGCCGTCATTGGTGCCGCCTCCCCTTCTCCGGGGTGAGATCGAGCACCCGGTCCACCTGATCGAGCTGGTTGAGCATATGGGTCACGACCACCACGGCCTTCCCTGCCTCCCGCCACGACCACACGCTCCGCCAGAAATCCACGTAGGAGCCGTGGTCGAATCCCTGGTAGGGCTCGTCGAGCAACAGAAGATCAGGGTCACCCAGCGCCGAGAGAACCACGTTCAATTTTTGACGGACGCCACCGGAAAGATCCTTCACGAGAACTTTTCCGGAGATCTCCCAATCGAGCTCACCGGCGAGTTTCCGACCCCTGCGATCGGCCTCCTCGAAATTCAGCCCTCGACCGGTACCGAAGAGGGAAAAATGCTCTTCCGGGGTGAGGAAGCCCATCACCCCGGCATTCTGCGGACAGTACCCGAGACTGCCCGCCACCATAACCCTTCCCTTGTCCGGGGACAGGAGACCCGCACAGATCTTGAGCATGGTCGACTTACCGGCACCGTTGCTGCCCACAATCGCGGCCACCTCCCCCTCGCGTACGACGAGGTCGACACCGTTCAACACGCGCCGGCGTTTGTAACGCTTCACGATTCCACGCGCTTCCAGGACAACCCTGCGATCGACGGAACCGGCACCGTCGACAACTCCTTGTGGGGAGCCGACGGAATCATCCATTGCTCTCACCTTTCCACTGAGAATACGAATTGGTGGCCTCGTGGTTCCATCCGTCGGAATCCATGAATGCACCGGATCCGTGCCCGGTCGCCCCGGGCGTGGCCCAGCCTGCCACATCCCGCACACCGAGCCGCGGGAGCCCGGGACACCCACGGTGTTCGGGCTCCACGTCCGCTTCCCGATCGGGATACCTGGAGGTGATGGTGTGAAACCCGCGCAGAGGACACCCCTTGTTTCGGCCATGTACCACCCGCAGCGGGCATCTGCCTTGTGGGACGGTCGCGGTGCCGGCTAGCGTACCGAACCGGCCGATATACCAACCATCGGTGTGCCACCCCCTTCCCGATCCCCCTCCGTGCCCCGGCACCGGAATAACGGAGGGGGTGGTTCCGCCACGGCGAAGGAAATTCATTCGTATCGCTGAAGGAGGCGTGGGTGCCCGAGGGGAAAACGGATCACCGTCTGTGGTGGCAGCGGGCCGCCGCCCGGGGGTTCGCCCCACCACCTCACCCCACGACCCCGTTCATCCTGGTGACGGGAGGGGAGTCGACCGGGGACGTTCACGGCCGAATGCCCGGGCCCGGGGCCCCCGGGGACCCCGCACCGCACCTCGACGGACCGGTGGTGTCCACTCCCGCGGGTGGTCTCGGGGTGCTTCTCCCCACCTATGTGGGGAGGTGTGACGCTCAAACGCACCAACAGGTGCTCCACCACCTGTTGGACGCCCTGGGAGAGGTTCGGGAAGGCCACCCCGACCTGCCGATAACCCTCTGGGTGGGTATGCAGTACGGCCCGGGGGAGAACGAGGAGGCACTGCGCAGACTGCGGCGGCTGGTCGCACTGGCACCGGCGGAGCGGGACTTCGTCACGATCGGCATGGCGCTTCCGGGCCCGGGGAAACTCCGCACGGTGAGCACCGTCCTGGGGCTCTCCGCGAACGCGGGTCACGTGGGATGGATATGGACCGACGACGACATCCGGTTCGGTCCCGGCTGCCTCGTCCGATTGGTCTCCCGGTTCCGGGAGCGCGGGTACCGGGGAACGGTCGGAGCCCATTCCGTGGCGCTCCCCGCCGGTACGCCGGCCTCGCGAACCATGGAGCGGGTCGCCGAGGTCACGGCTCCACCGAGAGCCTGTCCGGCGGCGGCCTGCCTGATCGTCGCCCCGGATGTCCTCGGCACCGGCATCCCGGCCAGACGCCTGACCGATGACGGATACGTGGTCTTCGAACTGATCGCACCCGGGGCGGCCGATCCCCTGCACGACCTGGAGGTACTGCCCGGGGCACGGATCAGTTTCTACCGGGTCGGTCGTACCCACGACACGTTCCAACGGCTGCGGCGCTCCCTCCACAGCCACGTCACCTGTGTCGCGGACTATCCCTGGCCCACATCCAGGATCTACCTGCGGCAGATCCTCTTCCACGGCCTGTGGCCGCTCGCGTCCTGGGACAACAGCCGCGGCCCGGTCCACGGGGCCCGGCGGTGGATGGTCAAGTCCCTGCATTTCGCCTGGTTCTGCCGGGTGACGGTCACGCTGATGGCGCGGGGCGCGGTGGGCCGTCCGCTGCGCCATGTGGCGTGGGGTGACGAGGGGGGGTTCCGCAGCCCCGGCACCCGGGAGCCCGTCGGGGGAGGATCCCCCGACCGCTGAACACCGACACGAGGTCGTCCGAACCGGCCGCCCGAAAGGAGATCCGATGGGGACAGCAGGACGCACCACCCCCACGGTCACCGTCATCCTGCCCCACTACGCCTGCCCCGAGTACCTGGGGGCGGCCGTGGGCTCGGTGTTGTCCCAGGACCGTCCGGATCTGCGTCTGGTGGTGGTGGACGACGCCACCCCCGACCGGGACTGGCTCACCGCTTTGCGTCCGTACTCCGGGGACGAACGGCTGATCGTGCTCCGCACCTCCGAGAACGTCGGTCATCTGCGTATCAAGAACAAGGTGCTGGAATCGGTGGACACCCCCTATGTGGCCTTCCAGGACGCCGACGACATCAGCCTGCCGGCCCGGCTCGGCCATCAACTCGCCCTCCTGGAAAGGGACGGGGCCGATCTGGTGGGCTGCGCCTACGAGTACATCGACCAGGCCGGACGCACGACGGGCCACCGCCGTATGCCGCGCAACGGCAACCTGTGGATGCGCCTGGGGCGGTCGACCGTGTTGCTGCACCCGTCCTCCGTGGTACGGCGCACGGTGCTGGAGAGGCTCGGGGGTTTCGACGGTACCGCCCGACTGGGCGCGGACACCGATTTCCACCTGCGGGCCGCGCGCCTGTACCGCCTGCGCAGCGTGCGCAAGGTTCTCTACCGGTACCGGATACGGCCCGATTCCCTGACCGGAGCCCCGGAAACGGGGTTCGGGTCCGCGGCCCGACGTTCCTACACCGAGACCATGAACTCGCTGGAAACGCGCAGGCGCCGGGCCCGCACCAGGGAGGAGCTGCTGCCCCTGCTGGTGGCTCCGCCGAACGACATCGACTTCGCCCTGACCCCCGTCGACCTCGGCTGAAACCGCGCCGGAGGAGTGGAGTGGAGGACACGTCGACGGCGACGCCCACGGGCACCGGCCTTCCCTCCGTGGCGGTGGTGGTGGTGGCTCCGGACGGGCGGTGCGCATCCGCCCTGGGAGGTCTTCTCACCCAAAGGGGTGTACGTCCCGCCTCGATCACCCTCGTGACCGCGGAGGTCACCGAGGACGAAAATCTCGTCGATCCGTTGATCCGTACCGTCCGATGTGACCGCGCGGACCTCGATGCGACCTGCGTCGAGGTCACGCGGCAAGCCGAGGCCGAGTACGTCGCCTTCCTGCGTGGTGAGGACGCACCGCTGCCCGATTGGTTGTGGCATCTCTCGCGGGCGACCCGTGTCCACCACGGTGGTGGGGCCGCTCTGGTGCAGTGCGGCGCCCTGCTGGTGGGCGATGACGACCTCGTGGAGGGGATCGAGGTCCCTCCCTCCTGTCTCTTAGGCAC
>NZ_VKHS01001399.1 GCF_014141525.1 Streptomyces calidiresistens | reverse complement strand
GCCCGCCCCGACGGCCCCCGGATCGCTGGTGGAGTTGGTGCAGACCCCGCGTCAGCGGGAGATCCTCGACCGGCTGACCGCCGTGATGTCCCTGCTGGAGGGGCACGCGGACTACGTGATGGACGGCGTCGGCCCGCAGGTGGTGCCCTCGGTGGCGGAGATCCGCGAGAAGTTCGCCCGCCGGCGCCGTACCGGGGCCGGTCGACTGGACCGGGTGCTGCGCCGGGTCCTGGGCATGGACGCCAAGCTGCGGCAGTACCGCGACGGGGAGCGCTTCGTGCGGACGGTCGTGGACGAGGTGGGCATGGCCGGCTTCAACCGCGTGTGGACCTCGCCGAACACGCTGCCCACCAGGGCGGAGATCGCCCGTCCGGAGGAGTGGGTGGCACGGGTGCGGCCGGCCGCCGGCACCGGCGGCTGACGGCCGGCCGGGGGATGTCGGGCGCGCCCCCGGCGCCCGGCGGACGGCTTCGGGTGGGGCCCCGGGCCCGGATGCGGTTCCTTCGGATCAACGACTTCACCCGTACGAGGGAGTCCGGGCGCGGTCGCGGCGTGCGATGCTCGGGATGGTGGCCTTCTCTGTCACCATGTACGCACCGAGAGTGATCGGTCCTGTGACCGTCCGTAGCCCGAGGAAGTGAGTCGGACATGGGTCCCCATCCCGCGGTCGCCGCGATACGCCTGGCGGTTCGCCGCACCCTCCAGGAGCTCCTCCGCGAGGTGGGGCCCGCGCCCGCCCCGCCC
>NZ_VKHS01001398.1 GCF_014141525.1 Streptomyces calidiresistens | reverse complement strand
GCCCGGGGGTGGGGCGGGGTCAGTGGTCGAGTTCGTGGCGGATGAGTCGGGCGGCGGCGCGGAGGCCGCGGGCGTAGGCGTAGTCGTCGGTGCGGTGGGGGGTGTTGTTTCGGCGTCCGCGGTCGGCGTGGTTGTCGCGGGCGACGGCGTCGGCTTCGAGGCGGGTGAGGACGGCGGCGAGGGCGCGGGCGTGTGCGGTCGGCCGCTCGGGCTCGGCCGGTGTGGGCTGCGGCTGGGTGGTGTTCTCGGCCGGTGTGGGTTGCTGGGGGAGGCCGGCGAGGAGTGCGTGGCCGAGGCGGTATCGGGCGGCGGGGATGAGGGTGACGACGATTTCGGCGCGGCGGCCGTCGCGGTCGTCCTGGTCGGTGCCATTGGCCTGGAGGACGGCGTCCGTCGGGGTGCCGGGACGGGGGAAGAGGTTGATGCGGTCCCCTTCGGTGCCGGTGATCTCGATTTCGGGGACGGTGGGGGTTTCTCCGATGGCGGTGGCGATGGCGGCTCGGTCGTGGTCGGCGAAGTGGTCGGCGGTGGCGAAGTAGCTGGTGAGGTTGGTGGCGAGGCGTTCGGCGGGGCCGTCGGTGAGGTTGATGTCGATGGCGTGGGTGCGGTTTTCGACGTGGAGGTTGATGAGGCCGAGGGGGTCGACGGTGATGTGGGAGATGGTGGTGGGGGTGTGGTGTTCCCACAGGTGGTCGTTGCTCATGACGGTGTTCCTCTCTCGGGGGTGGGTGGTTGGGGGTGGCGC
>NZ_VKHS01001397.1 GCF_014141525.1 Streptomyces calidiresistens | reverse complement strand
AGACAGCCCCACCCGGGCCCCGCGTGCCCGCGCGCCGCCCACCAGCAGCGAACCCACGCCCCCGGCGGCGGCCATCACCAGCACGGTGTCCGAGGGGCCCGGCGCGGCGATCCGCAGGATCCCGGCGGCCGTGCGCCCCGTTCCCACCAGCGCGACGGCCCGGTCCTCCGGCAGGTCGGCGGGGAGTTCGTGCAGCCGCTCCACGGCGGTCACCGCCCGCTCCGCGTACCCGCCGGGCACCATGCCGAGGTGGGCGACGACCCGCCGCCCGAGCCACCGCTCCGGTACACCCGGCCCGAGCGCGTCCACGGTGCCGGCCACCTCCCGACCGGGCACGGTCGGCAGCTCCGGCAGCGGGAAGCCGCCGGCGCGACCCGCGCGCAGGGCGGTGTCCAACAGGTGCACGCCCGCGGCGGCGACCGCGATCCCCACCTCGCCGGGACCCGGTTCGGGGTCGGGGACCTCCTCGGGGCGCAGATTCCCCGGCGGACCGAAGGCGTGCAGACGGATGGCGAGCATGGCGGGCTCCTCCCCTCGTCCCGGCACGGGCCGGGAGCCGTGTGCCGCCCGTTGACGGGCGGCACACCCCATGCTGAAACCTCCACCTCGCTTGAGGTCAAGCCGGGGTCGTGCGGGCGGGCCACCGGCGACCGACCGCCGCGCCGTTCCCCGCCGACTGTCGGTGTGACCGGGCACACTGCCCCCATGCCCTCCTCCGCCCGTCGCCGCTCCGCACCCGCCCGCACC
>NZ_VKHS01001396.1 GCF_014141525.1 Streptomyces calidiresistens | reverse complement strand
GTGTCGGGGTCGGGGGCGCTGAGGGTCCCGCCGCCGTCGGTGACGGTGACCACCCCCAGCGACAGGAGCTCGGCCATGGCGGCCGTACCCGCCAGCTCCCGGACCTGGAGGCGATAGCGGGGGGTGGTCCGATAGGTGCCCCCGTTCTCGTCGCCGGTGCGCTGGAGGAAGCCGGAGTCGGCGAGGAAGGCGACGGCCTTGCCGATGATGCCGGTGGTGGATCCGGCGAGCCGGCGGGCGTCCTTGGTGGCGCCGGTGGCGCTGCGGCGGGCGTACACCCGCCAGGCCGCCTCCAGCTCGGGGGCGTCCGTGGCGGGGTCGGTGTTCTCCCCGCGCCCGGTGGCGCGTTCCTCCAGCACGGCGCAGGCCTGGCGGACGAAGGACTCCACCCCCAGCACGCTGACGCGTCCCGAGTACCCCTCGTCGGCCAGGTCGGCCGGTCGGGGAAAGGCCAGGGCCGCGACGGCGAGATGGGCCAGGCCGTGCAGGAAGCGGTCGGCGGAGTCCGCCGCGGCCCGACGGGCGTAGTCCCCGATGCGGACCGCGAAGACGGAGTCCTCCGCCGCGGCGACCGCCATGCCGGCCCGTGGGGAGACCTCCATGACGACCAGGCCCAGCCCGGTCGCGACGGCGTCGCAGAGCCGGGCCCAGGCGGGCTCCTCGTGATAGCGGCGCAGCAGGGCGGCGTAGTCGGCGTCCCGGGCGGGCTGCAGACGGGGCTGGAGGCCCAGGGCGACCAGCCGGGCCG
>NZ_VKHS01001395.1 GCF_014141525.1 Streptomyces calidiresistens | reverse complement strand
CGACTTCGCGGCGGCTGCCGCCGCCCTGAGGCGCGAGCTGACCGTGCCGACCGTCGGCCAGACCGTCATCCTCACCCGGGTCGCGCCGGCACTCCAGGGCGACGACGTTGAGCGGGTCGCCGGCCGGCTCGTCCCACTCGGAGGCGGGCGTGCCGCCGGCACCGCCGACGGGGCGCTCCCCGGGGCCGCCGAGTTGTTCCAGGACCCGCATCCGGGTGGGGCCGAAGCCGCGTTCGCGCAGCAGTCCGGCGACCCGGGCGGGGGTGTCGGCGCCGGCGGAGAGCACCAGCACCCGGCGGCCGGGGTGCAGGGCGGTGGTCAGGGAGGCGAGGGGGCGGCCGACCAGGGTGACCACCCCGGTGTCCTCCACCGGCCACCCCAGGCGGGCACAGGCCAGGGAGATCGAGGAGGAGTGCGGCAGGACCCGGACGCCGTCGGGGCCCAGCTCCTCGACCAGGGCGCGGCCGATGCCGAAGTGCATCGGGTCGCCGCTGGCCGTGACCGCGATCCGCCGGTCCCGGTGGACGGCGAGCAGGCGCGGGACGGCCGGCCGCAGCGGTGAGGGCCAGGTGAGGCGTTCGCCGGGACAGCCGTCGGTGGCGTCGGGGGGCGGCAGCAGGTCGAGCTGGCGGCGCCCGCCGATGATCACCTCGGCGGCGCGCAGGGCGGCGCGGGCGGGTTCGGTGAGGCCGGCCCAGCCGTCGGCGCCGAGGCCGACCACCGTCACGGGGTGGCGCGGGGGCGGGTCGG
>NZ_VKHS01001394.1 GCF_014141525.1 Streptomyces calidiresistens | reverse complement strand
GGGTTCCGGGGCGCCCCGGGGGCCGGGGAAAGTCTCCCGGGAGAAACGGTTACCTCCGGCGACTCCGGGCAGTCTCCCCACTATCTCGATTTTTCATATCCTCACATGATCTTCTGGGCGCCTCCCGGGTCCCCGTCGCCCTCGACATCAGGGGCCTCACGGGCCCCACGGGCACCCGGGAGACCCACCGGCCCCACCGGACCGGGGCACCGCACCACCGGCACCATCCGCTCCACCGGATCGGCCGACCGGGTGAATCCCACCCATCCGGCCGATCCCGCACGACACGTCCCATCGCACCGGACAGCATCATCCGCATTTCGGGACACTTCGCCATATATTCAACGTGCCCCGGGGAAAGGACGCCATGTCGGAAAGCTCTCCGCCCCGGACGGCCCCTTCCCGAACCCGGCCGGCCGGCGCCCCCGCCGGCGGCGTGCTGCTCCGTTCCCTGACGGGGTTGCTCGCCCGCTGGCTGCCGAGCCGCCGCTGGTACGCGGGCAAGGGTCGTCCGCCCGGCGGGCTCACACTCCTGTCGGCCACCGAGCTGCTGCCCTGCACGGCGGGTCCCCAGCCCGGCCTGCTGCACCTGCTCGTGCGCGTGGGACCACCCGGCCCCCGCAGCACCATCCGCTCCACCGGATCGGCCGACCGGGTGAATCCCACCCATCCGGCCGATCCCGCACGACACGTCCCATCGCACCGGACAGCATCATCCGCATTTCGGGACACTTCGCCATATATTCAACG
>NZ_VKHS01001393.1 GCF_014141525.1 Streptomyces calidiresistens | reverse complement strand
GGCGCCGGGGGTCGGGGCGGGGTCCATGACGCGACCGTCCTCCAGTGTGACGACACGGTCCACCAGCCCGGCCAGTTCGGGGCCGGTACCGGTGATCACGGTGGTGATGTGATGGGAGCGGGCGGCGGCCACCAGGGCCCGCAGGGCGCACAGCCGGTCCCGCCCGCGCAGGGGGGCACCGGGTTCGTCGGCGAGCAGCACCGTCGGCCCGGTGACCAGGGCCCGCGCGATGGCCACCCGTTGCCGCTGGGCCCTGGTGAGGCCGGCCGGACGGCGACGGGCGAAACCATCGGCGTCCAGTCGTCCCAGCCACTCCCGGGCGGCCCGGTGCGCCGCCCGGGAGCCCGCCCCGGCCAGCAGCAGCGGCAGGGCGACGTTCTCCCGCACGGTCAGCTCCGGCAACAACCGGGGGGTGTCGCCGATCCATCCCACGTGTTCGCGGCGCATCCGGGCCCGCGCCGCCTCCGGCAGGGCGTGCACGGGCAGGTCGCCGAACCACACCTCGCCCTCGTGCACCGGAAGGCGCCCGGCCACGCACCCCAGCAGGCTGCTGCGGCCCGAGCCCCGGGGGCCGACCACGGCCAGGATCTCGCCCTCGTCGATGTCGAGGGTGATGTCCCGCAGGGCCTCGGTGCCCTCCCGGAGACAGTGCAGCCGGCGCACCCGGAGCGCGCCCTCCGCCCCACCGGGGGTGTCCGGGGGCGTCCGGTCCGGGTCGGGTTCGCGGAGACGGTCGGGGGGTTCCGGGGTC
>NZ_VKHS01001392.1 GCF_014141525.1 Streptomyces calidiresistens | reverse complement strand
GGGTTCGGGTGGGAAGAGCGCGCGGACGGTACCGGACGCCGAGCTGACCGCCGCCGTGCTGGCGGCCCAGGGCGGCGACGAGCGGGCCTTCGTCCACGTCTTCCGCGAGGTCCACCCCCGTCTGCTGGGCTACGTGCGCACCATCGTGGCCGAACCCGACGCCGAGGACGTGACCGCCGAGGCGTGGCTGCACATAACCCGGGACCTGGAGCGGTTCCGGGGGGACGCGGACCGCTTCCGGGGGTGGACCAACCGCATCGCCCGCAACCGGGCGCTGGACCACCTGCGGGCCCGCGGTCGCCGGCCGGTGGAACTGGTCGACGACACCTCGCTCATCGAGCGCCCCGGTCCCGGCGACACGGCCGAGGAGGCCCTGGCGGCGGTGGGCACCGCCCGCACCTTCGCCCTGTTGGGCAGGTTGCCGCGGGAACAGGCCGAGGCGGTGGCGCTGCGGTCGGTGATGGGCCTGGACGCCCGACGGGCCGCCGGGGTCCTGGGCAGCCGGCCCGGCGCGGTGCGCACCGCCACCCACCGGGGGCTGCGCCGGCTCGCGGAGTTGGTGGGCGACGGGGCGGAGTGCCGGGGGCTCGGGACCCACCGCGCGGACCCCGAACGACGGGCGCCGGGGCGCGCCGTTCCGGTGCCGGTCGGGGCCGGGGCGTCCGGCCGGTAACGAATTCCGGCCGCCCGGCGCAGTAGGTGATGAGGCCGACTGGTCATCGGCCGATCGGGTCCCCGGGGGTTCCCCCCGTACC
>NZ_VKHS01001391.1 GCF_014141525.1 Streptomyces calidiresistens | reverse complement strand
GCCCCGAACCCCGTCCACCCGGCCGCATGCGTGGAGCGGGCCGAGGACGCCCGGCGCCGGCGGGAGACCCCGCTCAACAGCGCCGAGGGCCTCATCCGGCGGATCGCCGGATGGCGCGTCCACGAGGGGGCCCCGTACCGGCACTTCGGCGAGGGGTACCGCGGGCGCGACGCCCGGCGCCACCACCCCCGGCTCCCGGAGTGGTTCCCGGAGCCGGACGCCGACGCGGTCGCCGCCCACTGCCTCTCCGGCACCGCCGCCCGGACCCACGAGGGCCGGCCCCCGCATCCCCCGGCTGATGATCCCCGGCAGCCACGCCCCGCAACGCGGCCGGGACGCCGCGGCCGTCACCGACCGGTTCCACCGCTGCTTCGTCGACGGCCACGACCGGGTGATGTCGCCCGACGTCATCGACACCTCCCGGTACGCCGAGGGGGCGGACGACCACCAAGCCGTACACCTCCGTACACCTCCGGCGGCGCCCGCCTCCACCCCATCACCGACCGCTGCGGGCCGTGCCCGTACCGCCCCGACGACCGCACCGGGGAGCGCCCCTGCCCGGTCACCTCCGGGTACCGGGTCCCCGTCCACCGGCACCGGGCCCTGCCGCGCGGCAACCACCGCACCGCCCGGGCCGTCGCCGGCCCCGACCGCCCCGGCGATCCCGGGGAGGTACCCGCCCCGGTCCGGGAGTGCGGCGACACGCCGCCGTGACGCGACGCGCCCGCCCCGGCCCCGGCGCGCGGCATGGTGGGACCGG
>NZ_VKHS01001390.1 GCF_014141525.1 Streptomyces calidiresistens | reverse complement strand
CATCTCCCGGTGCTCGAAGCTGATGTCGCGGGCCTGACCGTCGATCAGGCGGCGGGTCGCCGAGGCCAGGCGACGGGCGGCACGGGCGGCGTGCTCCCCTCCCTCCACCAGCAGGATCTCGCCGGCCAGGGCGAACAGCGCGTCACCGACGAGGATGGCGTGGGCCGGGCCGTGCACCTTCCACACGGTGTCCCGGTGGCGGCGCTGCTCGTCACCGTCCATCAGGTCGTCGTGCAGCAGGGAGAAGTTGTGGACCAGCTCGACCGCCACCGCGCCGGGCACCCCGACGGTGGGGGCGGCGCCGGCGGCTTCCGCGGAGAGCACCGCGAGGGCGGGGCGCACCGCCTTGCCGCCGTCCGCGTCGGCGGGGCGGCCGTCGGCGTCGATCCAGCCGAAGTGATAGGCGGCCACGGTGTCCATGGGCGGCGCGAGCCGGTCCACGGCGGCCCGCAGGGCGGGGGTGGTCAGCGCGCGCCCCTCTTCCAGGAGCTCCCGGACGGCGTTGGT
>NZ_VKHS01000139.1 GCF_014141525.1 Streptomyces calidiresistens | reverse complement strand
GACCCGCCCCGCCCGGTGTCCCGGAATCCGTGCCCTCGGCAGCGGCCCCCCGGTCGGACCTGTACCCTACGTGTCGCGTCATGAGCCACCGCGGGGTGTGGCGCAGCTTGGTAGCGCGTCCGCTTTGGGAGCGGAAGGTCGTCGGTTCGAATCCGGCCACCCCGACCACGTACTATGAGGGTCGCGCGTGCCTGTGTCGTGTCCGCATGTTCATGCCGCATACGGGGCGCCCCTCAAACCAAGAAGCCCGGCTCCGACAGCCCGGACGGGATCCGGACCCAGCGTTCGGACGGTGTTCAGGAGGATCGGCGCGATCGATCCCGTCGGAACCGGGCACCACCCAGCAGTCAGCCCCAAGGAGACCGACCGTGAAGAGCGCCGTGGAGACCCTGAACCCGACCCGGGTTCGGCTCACTGTCGAGGTGCCCTTCGAGGAGCTCAAGCCCAGCCTCGACGCGGCGTACAAGAAGATCAACCAGCAGATCACCGTCCCCGGCTTCCGCAAGGGGAAGGTGCCGGCGCGGGTGATCGACCAGCGTTTCGGCCGCGGTGCGGTGCTGGAGGAGGCGGTCAACGAGGCACTGCCGAAGTTCTACTCCGAGGCGGTGACCGAGGGCGAGCTGAACCCCCTCGGCCGCCCCGAGGTGGACATCACCGACCTCAAGGACGGTGAGGTCCTGACCTTCACCGCCGAGGTGGACGTCCGTCCCGAGATCGAGATCCCGGACTACTCCGACATCGAGGTCACCGTCGACGCGGTCGAGGTCGCCGACGCCGACGTGGACGAGGCCGTCGAGCAGCTGCGCGAGCGCTTCGCCTCCACCACCGAGGTCCAGCGGGCCGCCGCCGAGGGCGACGTGGTCCGGCTCGACCTGGAGGCCCGGGTGGACGGCGAGGTCCTCGCCGACGGCGTGGCCGAGGGCATCGACTACACCATCGGCTCCGGCCGCCTGCTGGACGGCATCGACGAGGCCGTCACCGGGCTGGAGGCCGGCGGCACCGCCACCTTCACCAGCGAGCTGAAGGGCGGTTCGGCGGCCGGCCGGGAGGCGGAGATCACCGTCACCGTGCACGCCGTCTCCGCCCGCGAGCTGCCCGCCGCGGACGACGAGTTCGCCCAGCTGGCGAGCGAGTTCGACACCCTGGAGGAGCTGCGGGAGGACGCCCGCACCCGCCTGGCCCGTCAGAAGAAGTACGACCAGGCCACCAAGGCCCAGGAGCAGGTCCTGGACGCCCTGCTGGAGCGGGTCGAGGTCCCGATGCCGGAGAACCTCCTGCGCGACGAGATCGAGACCCGCAAGCACAACCTGGTCAACCACCAGCTCGGTCGGCTCGGCATGGACCTCGACCGGTACCTGGAGATGCAGGAGAAGACCGCCGAGGAGTTCGAGAACGAGCTGCGCGAGCAGGCCGAGAAGGGCATCCGCACCCAGTTCGTGCTCGACGAGATCGCCCGGCGCGAGAAGGTCAACGTCAGCCAGGAGGAGCTGACCGAGCACCTGGTGCGTCGGGCGCAGTCCTCCGGCATGAGCCCCGACGAGTTCGCCCGCGCGGTGGTCGAGGGCGGCCAGGTGCCGATGCTGGTCGGCGAGGTCAGCCGCGGCAAGGCGCTCGCCGGCGTGGTGGAGACCGTCCGCGTGGTGGACACCAACGGCGAGGTCGTCGACCTGGAGGACGACGAGACCGACCCCGACGCCGAGACCGTCACCCCGCAGGAGGCCGCGGCCGACGCCGAGGGGGCCACCGGGGACGCCGGGGACACCGGGGAGAAGGCCGACAAGAAGGACAACGCCTGATCGAGGTGCCGCACGCGGCGCCCGGAACGGGGCCGGACGTGATCACGTCCGGCCCCGTTCCGCTCCCGGCGGAACCCGGCGGGAACCCCACCTGCGCTCACAGCGAACAGTTTCCGAGCCGGGATGGGTCGGCCCCACCAGCGCGTTAGGGTCCGTAAAGGCAACCCCTCGACAGTACGGCCGAGTACGCCGACCGGAGCCCCGGCCCCGGACGTCCTCGGCGACGAGCAACGACGATGCCGGCGCCCGTGCGCGAGCACGGTCGTCCCATGAATGAGCAGGTGGAATACGTGACGCTTCCGATGCCTTCCGCCGCCGCCGACCCCATTGCCGGCGGCCTCGGTGATCAGGTCTACAACCGGCTGCTCAGCGAGCGGATCATCTTCCTCGGTCAGCCGGTGGACGACGACATCGCCAACCGGATCACCGCGCAGTTGCTGCTGCTCGCGGCCGATGACCCGGACAAGGACATCAACCTCTACATCAACAGCCCCGGCGGTTCGATCACCGCGGGCATGGCGATCTACGACACCATGCAGTTCATCAAGAACGACGTGGTGACCATCGCCATGGGCATGGCCGCCTCGATGGGGCAGTTCCTGCTCAGCGCCGGTACGCCGGGCAAGCGCTTCGCCCTGCCGAACGCCGAGATCCTCATCCACCAGCCCTCGGCCGGCCTCGCCGGTTCCGCCTCGGACATCAAGATCCAGGCCGAGTGGCTGCTGCGCACGAAGAAGAAGATGACCGAGCTGTCCGCGCGGCACACCGGCCAGAGCGTCGAGCAGTGGACCCGCGACTCCGACCGCGACCGCTGGTTCTCCGCGGAGGAGGCCAAGGAGTACGGCCTGGTCGACCGGGTCATCGCCAACGCGGCGGACATCCCCGGCAGCGGTGGCACGGGTGCCTGATCACGGCCCCCTCCGCCCAGCCCAGATCCCGTCGACAGCTCATCGCCAGGAGACCCCGATGACCGCATCGCTTCCCTTCAACGGTCCCTCCGGGACCGCCGGTTTCCCCGGCTCGGGCCTGTACGAGCGCCCGACCCCCGACTCCCGCTACGTCGTCCCGCGCTTCGTCGAGCGCACCTCCCAGGGCATCCGGGAGTACGACCCGTACGCCAAGCTCTTCGAGGAGCGGGTGATCTTCCTCGGGGTCCAGATCGACGACGCCTCGGCCAACGACGTCATGGCGCAGCTGCTGTGCCTGGAGTCGATGGACCCGGACCGGGACATCCAGATCTACATCAACAGCCCCGGTGGCTCCTTCACCGCCCTGACGGCGATCTACGACACGATGCAGTTCGTGAAGCCGGACATCCAGACCGTGTGCATGGGCCAGGCCGCCTCGGCCGCCGCCGTGCTGCTGGCCGCCGGTACCCCCGGCAAGCGGATGGCGCTGCCCAACGCCCGGGTGCTCATCCACCAGCCGTACAGCGAGACCGGGCGCGGCCAGGTCTCCGACCTGGAGATCGCCGCCAACGAGATCCAGCGGATGCGGGTCCAGCTGGAGGAGATGCTCTCCAAGCACTCGACCAAGCCGATCGAGCAGATCCGCGAGGACATCGAGCGCGACAAGATCCTCACCGCCGAGGCGGCGGTGGAGTACGGTCTGATCGACCAGATCGTGACGACCCGAGCCGCCTCCGCCTGAGCGACCGGATCGCCGGCCCTCCTTCGGCGGGATGCCACCGCGTTCCGGGGGTTTCCCGCCAAAGGAGGGCCATTCCGTCCGGGCGACAGGGTACCGTCGTGGGGACAGCGCGATAACGGCATCCGGCACCGACCGGGCCGCGGCTCCGGAAACCGGGTGCCGCACCCGGCCGCGGGGCCGTTCGCGCGGTCCGCAGGGCTCGGCACCGGCACCACGCGCACCGGCACGACACCACGGACACCACAGGCGACACACAGACATCCAGACGCGCGCGGTCGCGGCACCCCGTGAACCCCCGACGGGCTTGCGGAGCGGCGGCGCACCAGGCACCAGGCACCGCCCCACTCCCGGGCGGTGCGCAGGCGAAGGGGAAGCACCTCGTGGCACGCATCGGTGACGGCGGCGACCTGCTCAAGTGCTCATTCTGCGGAAAGAGCCAGAAGCAGGTGAAGAAGCTCATCGCGGGCCCGGGGGTGTACATCTGCGACGAGTGCATCGACCTCTGCAACGAGATCATCGAGGAGGAGCTCGCCGAGTCCCCCGAGTCGGACCTCGGTGAGCTGCCCAAGCCGCGCGAGATCTACGAGTTCCTCGAGAGCTACGTGGTGGGCCAGGAGCCGGCCAAGAAGGCCCTCTCGGTGGCCGTCTACAACCACTACAAGCGGGTCCGGGTGAGCGAGGAGGCGGCGCACTCGCGGGACGAGGAGATCGAGCTCGCCAAGTCCAACATCCTCCTGCTCGGTCCCACCGGCTCGGGCAAGACCCTGCTGGCGCAGACCCTGGCCCGGATGCTCAACGTCCCCTTCGCCATCACCGACGCCACCGCCCTGACCGAGGCGGGATACGTCGGCGAGGACGTGGAGAACATCCTCCTCAAGCTCATCCAGGCGGCCGACTACGACATCAAGAAGGCCGAGCAGGGGATCATCTACATCGACGAGATCGACAAGGTGGCCCGCAAGAGCGAGAACCCCTCGATCACCCGGGACGTCTCGGGCGAGGGCGTGCAGCAGGCGCTGCTGAAGATCCTGGAGGGCACCACGGCGGCGGTCCCGCCGCAGGGCGGGCGCAAGCACCCGCACCAGGAGTTCCTCCAGATCGACACCTCGAACGTGCTGTTCATCGTCGGCGGTGCCTTCGCCGGGCTGGACGACATCGTGCGCGCCCGCTCCGGCGGCCGGGGGATCGGCTTCGGCGCCGACATCCGCTCCAAGCGCGACCGGGACACCTCCGAGTTGCTGTCCGACGCGCTGCCCGAGGACCTGGTCAAGTACGGGATGATCCCCGAGTTCATCGGCCGGCTCCCGGTCATCACCTCGGTGCACAACCTGGACCGGGACGCCCTGCTGCGCATCCTGGTCGAGCCGCGCAACGCGCTGGTCAAGCAGTACCAGCGGCTCTTCGAACTGGACGGCGTGGAGCTGGAGTTCGACCGTCCCTCGCTGGAGGCCATCGCCGATCAGGCGATCCTGCGCGGCACCGGCGCGCGCGGACTGCGGGCGATCATGGAGGAGGTGCTGATGTCCGTGATGTACGAGGTGCCCTCGCGTCAGGACGTCGGCCGGGTGGTGATCACCGAGGACGTGGTCCGCTCCAACGTCAACCCCACCCTGGTGCCCCGCTCCCGGATGGCCAAGCAGCGGGGCAACTCCCCGCGCACCCCCCGGGAGAAGTCGGCCTGACCCGGCGCGCGGCCCGCCCCTCCCGGCGGGCCGCCGTCCCCCGTACCACCGGTGGGCGCGGGGTCCCGAACAGCGGCGCGTGTCGCGCCCCTTCGGGATCCCGCGCCCACCGTCGTCGGGAGGCCCGGTCACCCGGGCATCGGCGCGGCCGGTTCACCCGGTGCGCTCGACCAGGGCGTCCTCCCGCAGCTGCCGGGTGTGGTCGGCGGCCTCCCCGGTGGGGATCGTCTCCGGGGCCCGAACCTCGGGCATCTCCTCGGCCAGCGGATCCACATCGGCGGGCAGCTCGGGGAAGGGCAGGTAGTAGGTCAGGCCCACCGTGCTGTAGTCCGCCCAGGCGCAGACCGTGATCTCCATGGTGTACCCCAGATCCGGGTCCTCCTCGGTGCCCCGGGCGATCTGGCACTTCAGCGCCGCCTCCTCGTAGGTGAAGGACTCGGCGGTGCCGACCAGTTCGATCTCCTGGCCCTCCTCCTCGGAGATGCTCTGCGCGAACTGCAGGAAGAGCAGGTCCACCGTCTGCTGCGGGTTCTCCACCTCGCCCCACATGCCGGCGAAGCCCAGGCCGACCCGGCCCCAGTCCGGGATCGGGGCGTCGGGGTCGGGCTCGATGTAGGAGCCGCCGACGCCCTCCATGTCGGTCAACCCCGCCTCCTCCAACTCCTGCTCGGAGAGCAGGATGGAGTTGTCCTCCTCCATCAGTTCGAAGTCACCGGTCTGCTGCGGGAGCGTCAGGTCGTACCGGGTGCCGTCGTCCGAGCCGAGGGCGTTGTCCCCGCCGGAGAGGACGGCGTACAGGCCACCGCCCACCACGGCCAGGGCCGCGACCACCGCCACCGTTATGCCGACGTTCCGGCCCTTGCCGCTCCTGCCCGCCTGCCCGCCGGGGGGCACCGGCGCGCCCGGCTGCTGCGGGTAGCCGTACCCCGGCTGTCCCGGCTGCTGCGGATACCCGTATCCGGGCTGCCCCGGCTGACCGCCCGGCGGCGGGTAGCCGTACCCGGGCTGCCCCGGCGGCTGTTGCTGCGGGTAGCCGTAACCCGGCTGCGCGCCCGGCTGCGGCTGCGCGTAGGGGTTCCCCCCGGCGGGCGGCTGCCCGGGCGGGGGCGTCCCGTACGGGCCGGGCTGACCGGGCTGCGGGCCCTGCTGCCCGTACGGCCCCGGCTGCTGGTGACTCATCTGTGTACCCCTCTGCGCGGCAGTTCGGATCTCGGGGGCCATCCTGTCCGACCCGGGCCGGTGGTGTACATCCGGAGTCCACGACACCGCGCGGGGGCCGTCCGGACCGGGAAACCGGGTCGAGGGCGGCCTCCCGCCGTCGATAGACTGGGCCCCGTGACCGAGAACACTCAGCAGCCCGCTCCCGGGCCCCACGGCGTCCCCACCGACCTGCCCAGCCGCTACACCCCGGCGGAGGTAGAGGGGAAGCTGTACGAGCGCTGGGTGGAGCGCGGCTGGTTCGAGGCGGACGCGAAGAGCGACAAGCCCCCGTACACCATCGTCATCCCGCCGCCGAACGTCACCGGCAGCCTGCACCTGGGCCACGCCTTCCAGCACACCCTCATGGACGCCCTGACCCGCCGCAAGCGGATGCAGGGGTACGAGGCGCTGTGGTTGCCCGGCATGGACCACGCCGGCATCGCCACCCAGAACAAGGTGGAGCAGCAGCTCGCCGAGGAGGGGAAGTCCCGTCACGACCTCGGCCGCGAGGCGTTCGTCGAGCGCGTCCGGCGGTGGAAGGAGGAGTACGGCGGGAAGATCCTCGGTCAGATGCGGCGCCTGGGCGACGGCGTCGACTGGTCCCGCGAGCGCTTCACCATGGACGAGGGCCTGTCCCGGGCCGTGCAGACCATCTTCAAGCGGCTGTACGAGGACGAGCTGATCTACCGCGCCGAGCGCATCATCAACTGGTGCCCGCGCTGCCTGACCGCGATCTCCGACATCGAGGTCGACCACGAGGAGCGCGACGGCGAACTGGTCTCCATCCGCTACGGCGACGGGGAGGACTCCCTGGTCGTCGCCACCACCCGGGCCGAGACGATGCTCGGCGACACCGCCGTGGCCGTCCACCCTGGGGACGAGCGCTACCGCCACCTGATCGGCACCGAGGTCCGCCTGCCGCTCACCGACCGCAGCATCCCGGTCGTCGCGGACGAGCACGTGGACCCGGAGTTCGGCACCGGCGCGGTCAAGGTCACCCCGGCCCACGACCCCAACGACTTCGAGATCGGCCGCCGGCACGACCTGCCCTCGCTCACCATCATGGACGAGCGCGCCGTCATCACCGTCCCCGGCCCGTTCGAGGGGCTGGACCGGCTGGAGGCCCGCTCGGCGGTCGTCGGCGCGCTGCGCTCGCAGGGCCGGATCGTCGCCGAGAAGCGCCCCTACACCCACGCGGTGGGCCACTGCTCCCGCTGCAAGACCATCATCGAGCCGCGGCTGTCCCTGCAGTGGTGGGTCCGGGTCGAGCCGCTGGCCCGGGCCGCCGGTGACGCGGTCCGCGACGGACGGGTCGCCATCCACCCGCCGGAGATGGCCGGGCGCTACTTCCAGTGGGTCGACAACATGCACGACTGGTGCATCTCGCGCCAGCTGTGGTGGGGTCACCGCATCCCGGTCTGGTACGGGCCGAACGGTGAGGTCGTGTGCGTCGGCCCCGACGAGGAGCCGCCGACCGGCGAGGGCTGGACGCAGGACAACGACGTCCTGGACACCTGGTTCTCCTCCGGCCTGTGGCCCTTCTCCACCCTCGGCTGGCCCGAGGAGACCGCAGACCTGGCGAAGTTCTACCCGACCGATGTCCTGCTGACCGGCCACGACATCATCTTCTTCTGGGTCGCCCGGATGATGATGTTCGGCCTGTACGCCATGGACGGCACCCCGCCCTTCCACACCATCGCGCTCACCGGCCTGGTCCGCGACGAGCGCGGCAAGAAGATGTCGAAGTCCTTCGGCAACGTCGTCGATCCGCTGGACTGGATGGACGCCTACGGCTCCGACGCCGTCCGCTTCACCCTGGCCCGCGGCGCCAACCCCGGCGTGGACGTGCCGATCGGCGAGGACTGGGTCCAGGCCTCCCGCAACTTCGCCAACAAGGTGTGGAACGCCACCCGCTTCGCGCTGATCAACGGCGCCACCGTGGAGGGCCCGCTGCCGGCCGCCGAGCGGATGTCGGCCACCGACCGGTGGATCCTCTCCCGGCTGGACGCCGTCGTCGCCGAGACCGACGCCCACTACGACGACTACCAGTTCGCCAAGCTCTGCGACACCCTCTTCCACTTCGCGTGGGACGAGGTCTTCGACTGGTACGTCGAGCTGAGCAAGACCACCTTCCAGGCGGGCGGCGAGCCGGCCGAGGTCTCCCGGCGCGTGCTCGGCGAGGTCCTGGACGTCCTGCTGCGCCTGCTGCACCCGATCGTCCCCTTCGTCACCGAGGAGCTGTGGACCACCCTCACCGGGCGCGAGTCCGTGGTGGTCGCCGACTGGCCGACCGCCGGCGGGTTCCGCGACGAGGCGGCCGAGCGGGAGCTGGGCGAGGTGCGGCGACTGGTGACCGAGGTCCGCCGGTTCCGGGCCGACCAGGGCCTGCAGCCGGGGCAGCGGGTCCCCGCCCGGCTGGAGTTGGCCGGCACCGGCCTGGAAGCGCACGAGGAGGCCATCCGCTCCCTGCTGCGGCTCCAGCCCGCCGGTCCCGATTTCACCGCCTCCGCCACCCTCCCGGTGGGCGGCGCCGAGGTCGCCCTCGACCTCTCCGGCGCGGTGGACACCGAGGCCGAGCGCAAGCGCCTGACCAAGGACCTGGCGGCGGCCGAGAAGGAGTTGGCGCAGACCACCGCCAAGCTCGGGAACGAGAAGTTCCTGGCCAAGGCGCCCGAGCCGGTGAAGGAGAAGATCCGGGCCCGGCGCGGGGCCGCCGAGGCGGACATCGCCCGCCTCACCGCCCAGCTGGAGCGGCTGGCCGGCTGAGCCGCGCCCCCTGCGACCTCCGTCGCGCGACGGCCCGCCCCCGGTGCC
>NZ_VKHS01001389.1 GCF_014141525.1 Streptomyces calidiresistens | reverse complement strand
ACCCACCCCAGCAAGGGAGCACCCCGATGACGAACACCCCCGAGGTCTACAACCACGAAGTCACCCTCCGGCTGCCCGACGGACGCGAGATCACCGAACACGCGAGCGCCATCGCCACCAACGGCTCCGGACAGGACGCCGTCGCCAGCGCCGTCGCACGCGAGGCGATGGCCAAGCACCCCGGCGCCACCCACATCCGCACCGTCTCCGAGCGGGCCTGACCCCCGCCACCGCATGACTGCGGGGCGGCCACGCCTCCCACAGCACCGGCCGCCCCGCACACACCCACCCACCCGAGAGAGAGCAGGAGCACGACACATCATGTTCGGTCGCCGCAAGAACACCAACCCCGACACCGACACCACCGCCCGGCAGGAGGCGCCGAAGCTTCGGCAGCGCGGCACCATCCACCTCCCCGAGGAGCCCTACAAGCTCCGCCTGGGCTTCCCCGTCACCCGCGACCCCCGCAAGAAGAACCGCTGACCCCCGGCACCCAAGAGGGGGCGGGCCCGGCGCACCAGGGCCCGCCCCCTTCGCCCACACCCCCGGAAGGAACCCCACTGATGCTGTCCGCCGTCGCCACCGCCGCCTACTACGACCGCGCCCACGCCGCCGGCCACGATCCCGACCACGCCCGCGCCACGTTGGACGAGGCCGTCACGGAGTACCGGGACGGGCGCACGCCCGAGCCGCCCGACCACGTGGCGCTCGCACGCCTCACCGACCCCGCCACCGCGCCCCGGCCCATCCCCCACACCCTCGTCC
>NZ_VKHS01001388.1 GCF_014141525.1 Streptomyces calidiresistens | reverse complement strand
GCGTCAGATGGGTATAAGAGACAGGACCCCTCCGCCGAACCCCCCGGGGCGAACCCGCCACGGGAGACCGACGGGGAGGGCGGCTCGTCCCCCGGCGGGGCGGAGAAACCGGAATCGGTCGGCCCGTCGCCCTCCGGGGAGGAGCAGCGCCGGCCCGGTCAGGGAGAGGGCGCCGGGACGCCGGGAGCCGAGCCGGAGGAGGGAGCGGCGGGCACCGACCCCACCGAGGCCGTGCCGGCCGAGCCCGGGGCGGAGATCACCCTTCCCCCGCTCATCGACGGCCTGTTGCCCGGCCTGGGCATCGACGTACGGCCCGGCGACCGCTCCTGACCGCCCCCGGACACCGGCGGGCGGAACGGGGGCTCCGGGAACGCGCGACGGCCCCCGGGACGGATACCACCGTCCCGGGGGCCGTTTCCGCGACCGCACGGAACCCCGTGCCCCCGATCGGGACACGACTCGGCCCTCCCACCCGAACGAACGGGAAGGGAGGGCCGGGCTCTCAGCGGCGTTCGCTCACTTCTTGTTGCGGCGCTGCACACGCGTGCGCTTGAGGAGCTTGCGGTGCTTCTTCTTCGCCATACGCTTGCGCCGCTTCTTGATGACAGAGCCCACGACTACCCTCGCTCACTTCGATTACTCGGTGCGGGGCGTCCGAGCCCACACGACCTACATCGGGCCAGCCTACCGTTTACCGGCCCTCCGGGGTTAATCGAGGTACCGAGGAGGGGCCGGGAAACACCGGAGAGCGGCGGGACCCGGCCC
>NZ_VKHS01001387.1 GCF_014141525.1 Streptomyces calidiresistens | reverse complement strand
CGCCCAGCACCGACCCCAGCCGCAGCGCCCGGGCCGCGCTCCGCTTCCACCGCCGGTCGGTCAGGTACCACTCCACGGTCCGCAGCGCCTCGGCCTCCACCCGGCGGTACAGCTCGTCGAGGCGCGCCGCGGGCTCGCCCCAGTCACCGTGCGGAAAGGGGCCACTCGTCAGGTCCCCCCGACGGCCCGTCCGGGCACCCGCGACGCCCCCGGCCCGGCCCGTCGGACCACCCCCGGGTCCCTTCTCCGGCTGACTCACCCGTGTCACTCCCTACAACGTGGAGCCCCTTTCTTACCGCCGATCGGGGGTCCGCGATGTGGTTTTCGGTGGGAAACCTTCCGGAAGCCCCGTCACATCGGGTATAGGTGCCTTCGCCCCTCACCCAAAAGAGTGGCAGCCGGGGCGCCGCCGGGGCGGCGATAGGCTGTCCCCCCGTGAGGATCCTTGTCATCGGCGGCGGTGCCCGCGAACACGCCCTGTGCCACGCGCTCTCCCGTGAGCTGCCCGCCCC
>NZ_VKHS01001386.1 GCF_014141525.1 Streptomyces calidiresistens | reverse complement strand
CAGCAGTTCCTTCCGTATCCGGCGTCCCGAGGGGCGGGAGGCGACGGCGGGCGGGAGGACCAGCACCGCCCGGCCGCCGGGGGCGAGTCGGGCGAGGGCGTGCTGGACCCAGGCGAGTTCGGACTCGGCGCGCGCCGGCAGGCCGTATGCCCAGCGGGGGTCACAGGCCAACTCGTCGTGGCCCCAGTCCCGGTCGCCGTAGGGCGGGACGCACAGCACGGCCTCGGCTACGAGGTCGGGGAAGGCGTCGGCGCGCAGGCTGTCGCCCTCCCGGACGGTGACGGCGGCGCCGGGGGCGGCGAGCAGCAGGGCGACGGCGGCCCGGCGGGCCTGCACGGGGAGAAGGTCCTGTCCGTACAAGGTCGTCGCGCCCCGGCGGGCGGCGGCCTCCAGGAGACCGCCGCCGCCGCAGGCCGGATCCAGGACCCGGGTGGTGCCCGGCGGCAGCAGGCGCGCGGCGAGATCGGCGAGGGGAGCGGGGGTGCGGTGGGTGCCGCTCGCGGCGCTGTCCTCCAACTCGCGTTCGGCGAGCACCCCGAGGGTGGTGCGGGCGTCCTCCTCGCGCAGGCAGCGCAGCAGGGCGCGCAGCACGGGGGCGTCCGCCGGGGCGAAGCGGATGTCCGCGGTGCCGGGGACGGTGTCCGCCAGGGCCCTCACCCGCTCGGAGGCGCGGGCGGCGAGGTCCACGTCGGGGAGGTCGAGGAGGGCCGCGGGAGTGTTCGGGGCGTCGCGGGCCCCGGGGTCCGCCTCGCCGGTGGTGGGGCGGGAG
>NZ_VKHS01001385.1 GCF_014141525.1 Streptomyces calidiresistens | reverse complement strand
CCCCGTGAACGCCCCGCCCCGGGCGGACAATTCGGTGGCGGGCGGGGGCCGGGACGCACACACTCGGGACGGTGAACCCGCGCCCCGATCCGCAGCCCGATCGCGCCGTGACCGACGAACCCCGGTACCGGATCCGTGCCTCCCACACCGAGCGGACCGTGACGGTGTACCAGGCGTACCCGCCCGCCATCGGCCTCCCGGCCGCCCGCGACGGCTTCTTCCCGGCGACCTGGAAGCGGGACCGGATGACGTGGATCAAGCCGTCCTTCCGCTGGATGATGTACCGCTGCGGGTGGGGGCGGAAGCAGGGGCAGGAGACGGTCCTCGCCGTCGAGATCAGCCGGGCGGGGTTCGAGTGGGCGCTGCGCCACGCCTGCCTCTCCCACCACGTCCCCGGCCCGCACGGGGACCGCGCCGCCTGGCGGGCGGACCTGCGCGTCTCGCCGGTGCGGGTGCAGTGGGACCCCGAACGGGACCTCGACCTGCGGCCCCTGCCGCACCGCTCGGTGCAGGTGGGGCTCGGCCCGGAGGCGGCCCGGCGCTACGCCGACGAGTGGATTCTCGGCATCCGGGATCTCACGCCGCTCGCCCGGGAGATCCACGGGTTGGTGCGGGCCGGCCGACGCGAGGAGGCCGCCGCGCTCCTGCCGGAGGAGCGGCCCCTGCCGCTGCCGGACGACGCGGCGGCCCGGATCCTCCCGCCCGCCCCGCGAACGGCGACCGGGTGAACGGGCCGCTCGTCCCCGCCGGGTGACCGGGGCCCGGGGCTCGGG
>NZ_VKHS01001384.1 GCF_014141525.1 Streptomyces calidiresistens | reverse complement strand
GGCGACCCAACTGTCGAGCAGGCCGCGGACCAGGGAGGCGGGGGCCGCCAGGCCGCATTCGCGTTCGGGGGACCACAGCATCCCGGCGCCGGTGTGTCCCAGGGGCCCGGGGCGACCGGGCAGGCTGTGGTCGTGCGGGTCGTGCTGCGCCAGGCCGTCGCCCTGCTCGCTGGGCATCCGGCTCTCGGAACACGCCCGGCACAGCAGCCGGACCGAGGAGGACCAGTCCTCCGCCGCGTACCCGGCCTCGGCGGCCAGCCGCTCCAGGGCGTCCCGGTCGGACTCCTCGGCCGCCTCCAGGAGCACCACCCAGGTGGGGACGGAGGACGGGGCCCACAGTTCGATCTCGTCGAAGACCGGGTGCACGGTGGTGTGCCCCTCGGGACCGACGATGGTCCGCTCGCCGTTGGGCACCCCGTCGTGGAGCACGACCTCGCCCCACCGCCGCCCGGAGGACGGCAGCGGGATGTTGCGGATCACCATGCGGGCCGGGTCCAGGCGGCGACCCCACACCACCTCG
>NZ_VKHS01001383.1 GCF_014141525.1 Streptomyces calidiresistens | reverse complement strand
CACCAGGACCCGCCCCCGCCGCCCCGGCCGTTCCGGGAGCGGGTCTCCTCGTTCCATCGGCCCCCACTCCCGTTCTGGGAGCGGTGATCGGCGCGGCGCTCGATGCCGCCGCTGCGGTGGTGGGTGCGCTCCCCGGATCGGGGGCCGCTGCGGTGCCCGCCACCGCTCCCGGTGCCGGAGCCGCGCCGCCCGGCACCGCCGCCGTTTCCGGAGCCGGGTCGGGGGGCGGTGCGGTGTCCGCCGCCGGATCCGGTGGTGCCGCGCGGGCCGATCCCGCCGGAGCGGTGTCCGGCCCGCTCGCCTCCCGCACCGGAACGGCCCCCGGGGCCGGGCCGGGCACTCCCGGCCGACCCCGTACCGGCGGCGCCGGTGCCACCGGCCCGGGCATCCTTGTCCTTCTTCTTGCCGTCCTTGCCGTCGCGGTCCTCGAGGCGGCGCAGGGCGGCGACCGAGGCGGCGAGTCCGGCGGCCATCGCCAGCGCGCCCAGCCCGCCCTTGTCCTCCCGGCCGTCGGTGCCGGTGCCGGTCTCGGGCAGCGGCTCGTCCTCCCGGTCCTCCTCTCCTCCGTCCAGGCCCCCGTCGTCCTCGGGGTGGGGGACGGGGGAGTCGCCCAACGCGGGGTCGGGGATGGCGGCCAGGGCGTCCAGCGGACTGCGGCGCGGGCGGTGGAGATCGAGGTCGATCACCGGCCCCGGGTCGGGCTCGGGGTCGGGGACGACCGCCAGGGCCGGCCGCTCCGGCTCCTCCGGCCGGTCCCCGGGGTCCGGGGCGGGGG
>NZ_VKHS01001382.1 GCF_014141525.1 Streptomyces calidiresistens | reverse complement strand
ATGATGTTCTTCGAGATCTCGTCGGTGGTCTAATTCATGTTGTTTTTTTTTCACATCGAAGGCGGAATTTTTTTTTTCAAGCAGAAGACGGCATACGAGGTAGCTCCAAGTCTCGTGGGCGCGGAGAGGTGTATAAGAGACAGGGCGGGGTCCTCGCACCGCCGGTCGGTGCGAGCCGTCACGGCCCCGGGGAGCGGGCCGGTCGGCGGGCGGGAGGGAGGTGCGCAGGCGGCGGAGCCGGGCTCCTCCCCCGCGGGACGACGTGGGGCGGGGACGCGTACCCCGGCGGGACGCGGGACCCGGACGGGCGGACGGGCCGTGGGCACCCGGAAGGGGGCCCGGGTGCGCGGGAGCCGGCATCCCGTCGGCGGCCGGGACACCGGGGCGGCACCCGGGGACGGGACGGCGGCGCCGGCGCCCGGATCCGATGGCACCCCCTCGCCGGCCGGGGCGCCGGGGACGTCGGTGCCCCGGCCGGCACACGGCGGGGATACCGGACCGTCGCTCCCCGCACCGGACGGGGCGGGGGAAACGGGCCCGCCGATGGGAACGGCCGGAGCGGCCGGGACGGGCGGGAACGCGTCGGAGGAGCCCTCGGGGGACCCGTGGTGTCGTGTCATGGGAGCACCGTGCCGGCTCGGAACCGAATCGTCGCGGGCGTCGTCCACAGGCACCCGAGACGATCGGATCATCTCCGGTATCTGTGGACGGCGGTCCGACATCGGTCCCCCGCATCGGCTTTCATGGATGCCATGGAACAGCTTCCCGGCAACGCCC
>NZ_VKHS01001381.1 GCF_014141525.1 Streptomyces calidiresistens | reverse complement strand
GCCGGGGTGGTCGGGGGCGGACAGGGATCGGTCACCGAAGGTCCTTCCACGGGGGCGGTGGAGCGGTGGCAGGATCAATGGTCCGGACGATCGCCGGTTGGCCAAACCGGCGATGCCCGGCTATGTTGCGGCCCGTTCTCACCAGTGGGGGTTCTCGGTTCCGCGGTCCGAGTCGCCGGCGGCGTCGAGGAGTTCCGGCAGGTCACGGCCTTCCGCCTCGCGCTGGTCGATCCACCACCCGGCTCGGGTGATCGCACGCGCCCGCTCCTCCAGGGCCGCCCACTCGCCCTCGTCCCCGGTGCCCTCGACGACCAGTGCGGTGTGGGCGGCGACCATCAACCGGTGACGGCAGCGCTCACCCCAGTCGAGGATGTTCTCGGGGCCCTCCAGCGGCGGCATGTGGAAACGGGCGGCCCATTCATCGGCGGCCTGCCGTTCCTCGGCGCGCTTGGCGGCGAGCCACTGCTCCTTGGAAAGGGTGTCGGCCTCGCGAGCGGATTTCCAGCAGTCGGTGCAGTCCCTGGTCGCGAGCCAGCGGGCGAACCCGGCCCGCCTGTCGGCGGGGCGGTGGGCCAGGTCATGGACGGCCTCGTGACCGCAGTCGTGCGTGATCGTCCATTGGGTGCGGACAGCCATGGAGCGCTCCTTGAGAACAGGGCGATGGAAGGACGGCCCGTCGGAGGGGTCGGCGGTGCCGGTTTTGCCGTGATCCATCGCGGGTGATCGCGGCCGGCGCACCGGGGAAGGGGGCCTTGGCGGGTCTGGATTCGCTGCCTC
>NZ_VKHS01001380.1 GCF_014141525.1 Streptomyces calidiresistens | reverse complement strand
CTAGGGCGCGTATCGAGTCGTGATCAATCTGCGGGATGTGCCTTCGCGGCACGGTCCGGTCCGATAGACCGTCTCACGTGACGCGAGCGCAACTGACCGACACGGAGTGGAAATTCATCGAGCCGTACCTGCCGATCGGCGAGTACGGCCCGTACCCGACGCGGCTGCGGCAGCAGTTCGAGGGCGTGATCTGGCGGTTCAGGACGGGCGGGCAGTGGCGGGAGATGCCGTCGGAGTTCGGCGCCTGGTCGACCGTCCACAACCGCTTCCGGCAGTGGCGTGACGCCGGGGTCTTCGAGGCTCTGCTGGAGGGCCTGATCACGGAAGCCGCGAAACGGGGTGAGGTGGACCTGTCCCTGGTCAGCGTCGACTCCACCACCGCCCGGGCCCACCACGACGCAGCCGGGATGCACCTCGACGAGGACGTCATCACCGCCCTGGAGAAGGCCGTCGCCGAGGAGGAGAAGGCCAGGTCAAAGGGGGCAGCCTCGAAGAACAAAATGGGCAGGAACCAGAAAGCGATCCCGCTCGGGAAGAACGAAGGCGCGTCCGGCGGCGGCACAAACTCCGGCTGAAGGCCGCCCTCCTCGGACGCTCCAGGGGCGGACAGACCAGCAAGGTCCACCTCGCCGCCGACCGCAAGTGCCGCCCGCTGGCGTTCATCCTGACCGCGGGGCAGGCTGCGGACAGGCCGCAGTTCATCCCGGTCCTGAAGAAGGTGCGGGTGCGCGGGCCCGTTGGCCGCCCCCGCACCCGGCCGGAAGCGGTCGCCGGGGACAAG
>NZ_VKHS01000138.1 GCF_014141525.1 Streptomyces calidiresistens | reverse complement strand
GATGTGTATAAGAGACAGCCCCCACACCCCGGCCCCCGCCTCCGACGGCGACGGCGTCCTGCGGGCGGAGGTGGAGTTGACCGAGGGGGAGGGAGCCACCTTCCTGCTGGGGTACCGGGGCGAGCCGCGCCCCGGTCTCGACCCCGCCGCGGGCGGGCAACTGGCGGAGGAGACCACCGCCGCCTGGCAGAGCTGGTCCGACCGAGCCTCCTACGACGGGCCCGCCGCCGACCTGGTGCGCCGGGGCGGGGTGGTCCTGCGCGGTCTGCTGTCCGACGAGACCGGCGGCCTGCTCGCCGCCCCCACCACCTCGTTGCCCGAGTGGATCGGCGGAACCCGGAACTGGGACTACCGCTACGTCTGGCACCGGGACGCCGCGCTGGTGGTCCTGGTCCTGCTGCGTCTGGGGCACGAGGAGGAGGCGGAGCGCTACCTGCGCTTCGCGCTCAACGGGTGCGTGGACCGCAGCGAGCGGATGGAGCCGATGCTGAAGCTGGACGGCACCACCCGCATCGACGAGAGCGAACTGGAGCACCTGGAGGGCTACGCCCGCTCCCGCCCGGTACGGGTGGGCAACGAGGCGTACGAGCAGCACCAGATGGACTCCTACGGGCACGTGCTCGACGCCGCCTACACCTTCCAGCAGGTCACCGGACGCCTCACCGACCGGGACCTGGCGGAGCTGTGGCGGCTGACCGACATCCTCGCCGGGATCTGGCGCGAGCCGGACCACGGGCTGTGGGAGGCGCGCGGGGAACCGCGCCACTGGACCTACTCGCGCCTGTACTCCTGGCTGGCGCTGGACCGGGGCGTGCGACTGGCCGAACTGTGCGGGGAGACCGGGGTCCCGGTGGACCGCTGGCGGGCCGAACGGGACGCGGTCCGCGCCGACCTGCTGGAACACGGCTGGGACGAGGAGGTCGGCGCCTTCGTCCAGGCCTACGGCGAACGGGGCATGGACGCCGCCCTGCTGCACCTGTCCCTGCAGGGCTTCATCGAAGGCGACGACCCCCGGATGGTGGCCACCATCGACCGGATCGCCGAGGAACTGGGCGACGGGGACCACCTGATCCACCGTTACGACCACAAGGTGACCGGCGACGGGTTCGAGGAGCCCGAGGGCGCCTTCCTGATGTGCTCCTTCGACATGGTCTCCGCCCTGGTCCTGGCCGGGCGGACCGAGGAGGCCCAACGCCGTTTCGACGCGCTGTGCGAGCAGGCCGGGCCCTTCGGGCTGTACTCGGAGCAGATGGGGGGCGACGGCACCTTCCTGGGCAACTACCCGCAGGCCTTCACCCATCTGGCACTGATCGAGGCGGCCATGAACCTGGAGGCCGCCGAACACCGGGACGCGCTGCACTCCTGGGCGGAGCGGCGCGGCAGGGAGCGCGCGGAGCGGGCGGAGGGCGACCACGCGGCGGAGGACTGAGGGGCCGGCCCGCGGGACGTCTTCTCTCCCCCGCGGGCCGCTCGCCCGGGCCGCCGGTGCCCCGGTCCCGCCCACCGTCCGGTGGCCGCCGTTTCCCGCGTCGAGCGGGGAACGGCGGCCACCGGGTTCGTTCCCGTGTCCCCCGGTTCCCGGGGTCACCCACGGGATCACGGATTCCGCGAACCGCGGTGAGGACCCCGCCCGGCGGGAACCGGCTCAGGGCACCCGACCGGGCCCCTTGGCCATCTCCTCCGCGCGCCCACCGGGCAGCCGGGAGCGCAGCGGCGGGGTGGGGCCGCCGGCGGCGTCCCGCAGGCCGCCGAGCAGGGCCGCCACGGTCTCCCGGGCGTCACGGCGCGGCGTCCAGCCCAGTTCCTCGCGCGCCCGCGAGCAGTCCATCACCGGCAGCCGCACCATCGTGTCGAAGAGGGCGGGCGAGGCCGGGGTGAGACGGGCGGTCCAGGCCGCCGTCAGCGCGGCCCGGAGCGCCGTGAGCGGCACGGTCCTCGGGGTGGTGTCCAGCAGGTTGGCCAGGTCCCCGGTGTCCAGGACCGGTTCGGTGGCCAGGTTGAAGGCACCGCGCACCGGTCGGTGCAGTGCCAGCCGCCACGCCTCGGCCGCGTCGTCGGTGTGCAGCACCTGCAGTCGCAGGCCGGGGATGTTCGGCAGCAGCGGCAGCAGGCCGGGGCGGAGCAGGCCGCCCGGGACCAACGGACCGAGGAAGAGCCGGCGCTGCTGGGAGGCCGATTCCCGCTTGAACAGGAACGCCGGACGCATCCGCACCACCCGCACCTCCGGGTGGTCCCGCTCGAAGATGTCCAGGAGCCGTTCCTGGTAGGCCTTCTCGCGGCTGTAGGCCGCGGTGGGACGGCCGTGGGTGGAGGCGTCCTCCCGCACCACCGGGCGCTCGCGACGCCGTGAGGGCGGCGGACCGGAGGTGTAGGCCGCGACGGAGGAGGCGCACAACACGGCCGGCACCCCCGCCCGGGCGACCGCGCGCAGCACCCGCTCCGTTCCCCCCACGTTGGTGCGCCAGGTGATCATCGGGTCGCGGGCGGGTTGCAGGAGCCAGCCCAGGTGGACGACCGCGTCCATCCCCCGCAGCGCCTCCTCCAGGGCGCGGACGGCGGCCGGGCGGGGGTCGCCCAGGTCCACGGGCCACCACGAGGTCTTCTCGGGGGCGCGGTCGGGGACGCGGCGGGCCAGTCCGCGCACGGCCGCGATCGCCGGGTCGGCGGCCAGGGCGCGCAGCAGACCGGTGCCCACGTTTCCGGTGGCGCCGATGACGGCGACCCGCAGGCCCTCGCCGGACCCTCCGACGGGTGATGCGTTCACGGGATGTCCCCCTTCGTCCGGGGTGGGTGGAACCGGTGGCGGGCGGCCCCGCGGAGGCGTCGGGCCCGTTCGCCGTTCCCCGGCGCGCAGCCGGGGAACGGCGAACGGGCGGCTCCGGGGGTCAGGGGCGGAAGACGATCTTCACGGCGCCGTCCTCCTTGTGCTGGAACATCTCGTAGGCGCGCGGCGCCTCCGAGAGCGGCAGGTGGTGGGTGGCGAAGTCGTCCACCCCCAGCGGGTCCCCGGAGCCCTCCAGCAGCGGGATGATCTCCGGTGTCCAGCGGCGGACGTTGGCCTGCCCCATGCGCAGGGTGATCTGCTTGTCGAAGAGGGTGAGCATCGGCAGCGGATCGGCCTCCCCTCCGTAGACGCCGCTGAGGGAGATGGTGCCGCCGCGGCGGACCAGGCCGATGGCCAGGTGCAGGGCGGCCAGGCGGTCGATACCGGCGGTGGTGAACACCTTCTCGGCCAGCTTGCCGGGGAGTATGCCGCCGGCGGTCTGGGCCAGCTTCCCCACCGGGCTGCCGTGCGCCTCCATGCCGACCGCGTCGATGACGGAGTCCGGGCCGCGACCGCCGGTGCGGTCCCGGATCTCGGCGATGATCTCCTCCGTGTCGTCGAGGTCGGTGGGATCGAGGGTCTCCACCCCGCGCGCCCTCGCCCGCTCGCGGCGCTCGGGGACGGGGTCGATGCCGATCACCTTCGCGGCCCCGCGGTGCAGGGCGATGCGGCAGGCCATGTCACCGATGGGCCCCAACCCCAGGACCGCCAGGGTGCCGCCGGGCGGCAGGTCGGCGTACTCCACCGCCTGCCAGGCGGTGGGCAGCACGTCGGACAGGTACAGGTAGCGGTCGTCCTCCACCCCGTCGGGGACCTTGATCGGTCCGTAGTCGGCGTGCGGCACGCGCAGGTACTCCGCCTGGGCGCCCGGCACCGAGCCGTAGAGCTTGGTGTAGCCGAACAGCGCCGCCCCGGAGCCCTGTTCGCGCACCTGGGTGGTCTCGCACTGCGTCTGCAGACCGCGTTCGCACATGAAGCAACGACCGCAGGAGATCTGGAAGGGCACCACCACCCGGTCCCCGGGGGCGAGGTCACCCACCCCGGAGCCCACTTCCTCCACCACGCCCATGGGTTCGTGGCCGAGGATGTCGCCGGGCGTCAGGAACGGTCCCATCACCTCGTACAGGTGCAGGTCGGAGCCGCACAGACCGCTGGATGTCACACGGATGATCGCGTCGGTGGGTTCCTCCACCCGCGGGTCGGGAACCTCCTCCACCCGCACGTCCCGCTTTCCGTGCCACACGGTCGCCTTCATGGATCTCTCCTCCGCGTCGTGGTCGATGCCCGGCCGCCCTCCGGCACCCGGGGGGGGCCGACGGCGTGCCGGACGGACCGGACGGGCTCCGCCGTCCGGCGGCGTTCGCCCCTCCTCCGCCCGGTTGTCTGCGGGTACCCGGCACATCCCCCTTCACTCGTGTTCGCCCCCTTCGCGGGGCTTTCGGGATGATTCGGCCCGCCCTCGCCGCCGGGGTCCGCGGGGGCTCCCCGGCCCCTTCCCGGTGGGGCCGGCGGGGCCCGGGGGAACGGGAGGGGTTTGGGAAACCCGTGATCGGTGACTCGCCCCTCATGCCGTTGTTGAGAGCTCCGGGGGTGTACGCGCCGCAGCAGGACACCTGGTTGCTGCGCGAGGCGTTGGCGGATTCCGGCCTGGCGGCCGGGGCCCGGGTGGTGGACCTGTGCACCGGCACGGGGGTCCTGGCGATGGAGGCGCTGCGCCTGGGGGCGCGGGAGGCCCGGGCGTTCGACGCCTCCGGTCGGGCCGTCCTCACGGCCCGCTGCAACGCGTGGTTGAGCGGGCTTCCGGTGCGGGTCAGTCGTGGCGAGATGGCGCTGGCGGGGCGGGACGGGCGCCGCTTCGACGTCGTGTTGGCCAACCCGCCGTACGTGCCCGGTCCCGATGCCCTCCCGCCGCGCCGGGGTGCGCGCAGGGCGTGGGAGGGCGGTCCGGACGGCAGGATGCTGGTGGATCGGGTCTGCACCCTGGCCCCCTCGCTGCTGCGACGGTCGGGAACCCTGCTGATGGTGCACTCCAAGGTGTGCGGGCCCGCGCGCACGGTGCGCCTGTTGCGCCGGCAGGGCATGCGCGCCGAGGTGGTGGCGGGCATGGTGCTGCCCTTCGGACCGGTGATGCGCCGGCGGGCGGCCTGGCTGGAGGGCGCGGGGCTGATCCGCCCCGGTCAGCGCACGGAGGAACTGGTGGTGGTCCGTGCCGACCTGGCGTGATCCGGACGGGGTGCCCGAGGCCGGCGCGGGGGGCGGGGCCCCGGACGGCCCGCCCGACCCGGGGCACCGGGAGGCCCCGCGCCCCCGGGGGACGCGTGCCCCGGCACCCGCCCCTCGCGGTGGCGGGTGCCGGATCCGGATGCTGCCCGGTGAACCGCTGCTGGTGGAGGGGCCGGTCACCGTGGAGCTGCCGGACGGACGGGTGGAGACCTCCGACCGGATGACGGTGGCGATCTGCGTGTGCGGGCGCAGCGCCCGGCATCCGTGGTGCGACGCGAGTCACCGCGAGACCCGCCCCCGCCGCCCGGGCGAGGAGTGAACGGGTACCGGGCCGGGGCCCGCCCCCGTCAGGAGCGGGCGCGTTGGGTGACCACGATGCAGCCCAGGACGATCACCGCCACGAGGGGCGCGGACGCGGGGAGCCGTTCCCCCATCAGCCCAACCGCCCACAGCAGGGTCAGGAGCGGTTGGGCGAGTTGCAACTGACCGGCCCGGGGCACGCCGATCAGCGCCATGCCCCGGTACCACAGGACGAACCCGCCGAACTGCGAGACGGCGGCCAGGTAGAGCAGCCCGGCGATCGCGCCCGGCCCGGGGTGCGCGGTCTCCGTCACCGCCGCCCCGGCCGTCAGCACGGCGCAGACGGGCAGGGCCACGACCGCGGCCCAGGCGATGACCTGCCACCCCGGCAGGTGCGAGGCGAGTCGACCGCCCCGGGCGTAACCGGCGGCGGCCGCCAGGACCGCGGCGAAGAGGTACCCGTCGCCCGGGGTCGGCGCCCCGCCGGCCCGCCCGAGGGTGAAGGCGAGCACCGCGGCGGCCCCGATCCCGGCGGCCGTCCAGAAGGCGCGCGAGGGGCGCCCACCGGTCAGGACCGAGGAGATGATGGCGGTGGCCAGGGGGAGGATCCCGATGACCACGGCGGAGTGTCCGGTGTCGGTGGTCCGCAGGGCGAGGGCGGTGAGCAGGGGGAAACCGATCACGCAGCCGGCGGAGACCGTCAGGAGGTCGGGGAGGTGACGGCGTTCGGGCGGGGGGACCCGGGCCGCGAGCAGGCAGGCCGCCGCGAGGAGTCCCGCCAGCAGGCCCCGCGCGCCGGTGACCGTCCAGGGTCCGAACCCCTCCAGGGCCAGTGCCGTGGCGGGGAAGCTCAGCGAGAAGGAGACGACGGCGAGGGCGGCCGCGAGGGTTCCGCCGCTCACCCCCGCCGGAACCGTTACCGCTCTTGGACGGGTAGCGCTATCCTGGGCTCTCATGAAACAGGGTAGCAGTGTGGAGCGATTGCTCGTCGAGCTGCGCGAGGAGCTGAACCGCTACTCGGAAGGGGAGAAACTACCCTCCAGCCGCGAGCTGGTGGCACGGTACGGGGTCGGCCCCGTGACCGTCTCCCGGGCGATCTCCTCCCTGGCCGCCGAGGGCCTGGTGGTCCCCCGCCCCGGCGCCGGGGTCTTCAGGGCCGCCGCGCGCCGCGCGTCGCCCACCACCGGCGACCTCTCCTGGCAGGAGGTGGCCCTGAGCGCGGACCCGCCGCGCAGCGCCGCCGACGTCGGCCCCCGCGGGGTGGACGCGAGCGGCCTCCTGGCCACCCTCGTCGCCCCCTCCCCCGAGGTCATCGACCTCAACAGCGGCTACCCGCACGCGGCCCTGCGGCCCGAGCGCGCCCTGGCCGCCGCCCTGGCCCGGGCCGGGCGCAGACCGGGAACCTGGTCCCGTCCGCCGGTGGAGGGACTGACCGAACTGCGGGAGTGGTTCGCCCGCGACATCGGTGGCCCCACCGGTGCCCTCTCCGCCTCCGACGTGCTGATCTCCGGCGGGGGCCAGAGCGCGCTGACCACCGCCCTGCGCGCCCTCGCCCCGCCCGGCTCCCCCGTGCTGGTGGAATCACCCACCTATCCCGGCACCCTCGCCGTCGCCCGCGCCGCCGGGCTGCGGCCGGTGCCGGTGCCGGTGGACGGGGACGGGGTGCGCACGGAACTGCTGGCCGACGCGTTCGCCGCCACCCGGGCCAGGCTGTTCGTCTGCCAACCGTTGTTCCACAACCCCACCGGCGCCGTCCTCTCGGCGCCCCGGCGGGCCGAGGTGCTGCGCGTGGCCCGGGCGGCCGGCGCCTTCGTCGTCGAGGACGACTTCGCCCGCCGACTGGTGCACGCCGACTCGCCGGCGCCCCCGCCGCCGCTGGCCGCCGCCGACCCGGACGGGGTCGTCGTCCATGTCCGCTCGCTGACCAAGGCGACCTCGCCCAGCCTGCGGATCGGCGCCCTGACCGCGCGGGGGCCGGCCCGCGAGCGACTGCGCGCCGTCCAGGTGATCGACGGTCTGCTCGTCCCCCGGCCGTTGCAGGAGACCGCCCTCGAACTGGTCGGCTCCCCCGCCTGGACCCGCCATCTGCGTTCGCTCGCGGAGGCGCTGCGCGAACGCCGCGCGACCCTGCTGGCCGCGCTGGGCGGGTCCCTGCCCGATCTGGTGCCCCGGAGGCCGCCCGGCGGCGGCTACCACCTGTGGCTGCGACTGCCCGACGGCACGGACGAGCGCGAGGTGGTCGCCTCCGCCCTGCGCCACGGGGTGGCGGTCACCGCCGGCGGACCCTACTTCGCCGCCGAACCCCCCGCCCCGCACCTGCGGCTGAGCCACGTGGGGGTGCCCGGTCCGGGGCATCTGGAGGAGGGCGTCCGACGGCTGCGCCGGGTGCTGCTCGGGGACGCCCCGCGCCCCGCGGGACACCCGCCCGTCCCCGACCGGGACGACCGCGGCGCGGGGTGAGCCCCCGGGCCCGCCGGACGGGGACTCCGCGCCCCGCCGCCCGGCGGGCCCGCGCCGCGGTGATCGACCGGACCCTCAGGCAGCGACCCGGGTCCCACCCGCCCGCAGGGGGCCGAGGAGGGAACTGCGGTCCCGGGTCCAGGCCTCCAGCATCACCCGTCCCAGCTTCGCCTCCAGGAAACCGGTGGCCCGGATGCCGAAGACGACGTCCGCCCGCAACTCCGGTTCGCGTTCCAGCAGATCGGCGATGACGTCGTGCCGCATGAGCTGCTCGTGGACGGCGTCCGCCTCCACGTGCTCGGTGTAGAAACGCACGCACCGCTCGGGGGCACCCATCCGCTGCAGGGCACGGGCCAGTCGCCGCGCGGACGGCGGAGTGGTGATCTCGGCCGCCGCGAAGTGCCCCACCAGCGCGCCGCGCAGGGTGCGGTGCAGACCGAACAGCGACATCAGGTTGACCACCGCGAGCGCGGGCGCCGGCACGACGTCCACGTACGCCAGATAGCCGGACTCCAGCCCGGCTCCCTCCAGCAGTTCGGCGAAGAGGTGGGCGTGGATGCGGTCGGCCCGCCCCCCGCCGTACTCGTCGAACTCCACGGCGACCAGCGCGGCCTTGGCCCGGCCGGTCAGGCGCGGGATGGCCCAGGCGTGCGGATCGGCCTCCTTGAGGTGGTAGATCGAGCGGTGCACCAGGTACTCGCGCATCTGCCACCACTCCCCCGAGCGGGAGAGGTACCGGGAGACCCCGGCGCCCCCGGGCGGCTCGGTGAGCAGGTCCTCCAGGGCGCCGCGCAGATCGGTGTCGTCCGGCAGGTCGGCGCGCAGTGCGGTGAGGAAGCGCTCCTCCAGGGCTGCCCGCAGGCTCAGCAGCGCCGGATCCCACTCGCGGTCCGGGTGGACGTCCGCGAAGCCCCGGTAGTGGAGCTCGTAGCAGACGTGGAGGGCCAGGTGGAGGTCGCCGCCGTAGGGGTCGGCGGCGGCTATCTCGGCCGTCAGCTCCGGCGCCACGGCGGGCGCGCCGTCGGAACCGGGGGCGGGCGGCTCGGGACCCAGAAGGGCGAGAACGGCCTCCCCCAGCGGTCCCCGGGTGCGGGGCAGGGAGGGCGCCGGTACCCCCTCCGGGGTCGTGGGACGGCGCCCGGCGCCGGAGGTGACGGGACGGGTGAGGATCTGCTCAGGCATGTGGCGGCTCCTGGCCCCGCGACGGGCTCGCGGGATCGAAGTGGAAGGGCGACGGGAGGTCCTCCCGTCGTGCCTCCGGCTCCGGCGGCGCTGCCGGGCTCGGCGTGCCGGCGGCGGTGCCGGCGGGGGTGGGGGTGCGCCGGCGCACCGGCGCGCCGACACCCGCGGGGGTGTCGGGAATCCCTGT
>NZ_VKHS01001379.1 GCF_014141525.1 Streptomyces calidiresistens | reverse complement strand
GTCGACGGGGCGCCAACGGGAACCCGCGGGGGGCCGGGGGGACGGCCGACGGGGACGCCGGCGGAGAAGAACCACAGGACAGAAGGAGGTACCGCGTGCGCGTGTTGGTCGTCGAGGACGAACACCTGCTCGCCGACGCCGTGGCCACCGGCCTGCGGCGCGAGGGCATGGCCGTCGACGTCGTCTACGACGGAGGGGCCGCCGAGGAGCGGGTCGAGGTCAACGACTACGACGTCATCGTCCTGGACCGCGATCTGCCGGTGCTCCACGGGGACGACGTCTGCCGTCGCGTCGTCGATCTCGGCCTGCCCACCCGCATCCTCATGCTGACCGCCGCCGGTGACGTCAGCGACCGGGTCGAGGGGCTGGAGATCGGTGCCGACGACTACCTGCCCAAGCCCTTCGCCTTCACCGAGCTGGTCGCCCGGGTGCGGGCCCTGGGCCGCCGTTCGGCCCCCGCCCTGCCCCCGGTCCTGGAGCACGCGGGCATCCGCCTGGACCCCAATCGGCGCGAGGTCGTGCGCGACGGCCGACTGATCCACCTGGCCCCCAAGGAGTTCGCCGTCCTGGAGGTGCTGATGCGCGCGGAGGGCGCCGTCGTCTCCGCCGAGCAACTCCTGGAGAAGGCCTGGGACGAGCACACCGACCCCTTCACCAACGTGGTGCGGGTCACCGTCATGACCCTGCGGCGCCGCCTGGGCGAGCCGCCGGTGATCACCACGGTGCCCGGCGCCGGATACCGGATCTGACACCATGCCCGGCACGCCCCCGCCCCCCGGCC
>NZ_VKHS01001378.1 GCF_014141525.1 Streptomyces calidiresistens | reverse complement strand
CCCGGGGGCCCCGCCCCGTGCCGGGGCCGACCCGGGACGGCGACGGCACACCGGCCGTCCACGCCCTCGCCCCCCTCGGCACCCTGACCGCCGGTCAGCTCCGTGGGGTCGCCGACCTGGCCGACCTCACCGGGCGCGAGGGCACCGGCGCACCACGCGTCACCCCCTGGCGCGGCCTCGTCCTCCCGCTCGCCCCCGCGCCGGGCGACCCGGCCCCCGACACCGGCGCCGCCCGGGCCGTGCGCGTCCTCGAAGCGACCGGCCTGATCACGCGCCCCGACGAACCGTGGCACGGCGTCGGGGCCTGCACCGGCCGGCCGGGCTGCGGCCGGGCGCTGGCCGACGTGCGGGCCGACGCCGCCCGCGTCCACACCCGCCGCCGCGACCCGGCGGCCCTCCCCGTCCACTGGTCCGGCTGCTCGCGGCGGTGCGGACGACCGCGCGGCGGCCCGTGGATCGACGTGCTCGCCGAACCCGACGGCTACCGCGTCACCCTCCGCGACGCCGACGGCGCCCCCGCGAACCTCCCCGGGGGCTCCCCCGGCGGGCGGGAGCGGACGGGGGAACCGCCCGGCGCGGCACCACCGACACCCCCTCCGCTGCCCGTGGACGGGGTGGCGACGGCCCTCGCCGCCCTCGCGCGCGGCGCCTCCCCCTGACCCGCCCCGTCCGCGTCCACCGTCCGCGTGCCGCGACGCCACCCGCGTCCGGCGCCCGACCCGCGACCGCGCCGGCCCTCCCGACCACCCCGGTCACACCCGGGCCCGGAACACCGGCGAAC
>NZ_VKHS01001377.1 GCF_014141525.1 Streptomyces calidiresistens | reverse complement strand
CTGGAGCGGCTCTCGGCGCAGAGCGACACCCTGTTCGTCGTCGCCGCCGGCAACGAGGGTCCGTTCACCGCGTCCCTGCGCGCCCCCGCCACGGCCGAGGCGGCGCTCACCGTCGGCGCGCTGGATTGGGACGACACCGTCGTCGACTTCTCCTCCTCCGGCCCCCGCTTCCGGGACGGCCTCCCGAAGCCGGACCTCACCGCCCCCGGCGTGGGCATCACGGCCGCGGAGGCCGGTACCGGCGGATACGTCGCCATGGGCGGCACATCGATGGCCGCCCCGCACGTCGCCGGTGCCGCCGCCCTGTTGGCGCAGGCCCGCCCCGAACTGACCGCCGAGGAACTCAAGGCGGTGCTGGTCGGCTCCGCCGTCGGCCTGGCCGAGACCCCCGTCCACCGGCAGGGCACCGGCCGTGTCGACATCCCCCGCGCCCTGGCCGCCGACGTGATCGCCGAACCCGTCTCCCTGGGCTTCGGTCTGATCCCCTGGGGAAGCGGGGAGACCGACCCGATCACCCGCGAGCTGACCTACCGCAACCTCGGCACCGAGGACATCACCCTGGAACTGAGGACCGAGGAGATCGGTCCGGAGGGCGAGTCGGCCCCGGAGGGCATGTTCGCCCTCGCGGCCGATGAGGTGACCGTGCCCGCCGGTGGAACGGCGAGCGTCGCGCTCACCGCCGACCCCGGGCTCGGCGAGGAGGGCGCGGGCGTGTACGGCACCACCGTGACCGCCACCGACGGGGAACGCGAGGTCCGCACCGCCGGCAACCTCTACATGGA
>NZ_VKHS01001376.1 GCF_014141525.1 Streptomyces calidiresistens | reverse complement strand
GGTGTAGGGGTGGGCGGGCCGGCGCAGCACGGCGGGGGCCGGTCCGCTCTCGACGATCCGTCCCGCGTACATCACGGCCAGCCGCTCGCAGGTGTCGGCGAGCACGGTCAGGTCGTGGCTGATCATCATGAGGGCGATGCCGCGGTCGGCGACCAGGCCGCGCAGCAGGTCCAGGACGCGGGCCTGCACCATCACGTCCAGGGCGGTGGTGGCCTCGTCGGCGATGAGCAGGCGGGGCGAGCAGGCCAGCGCCATGGCGATCATGACCCGTTGGCGCTGTCCGCCGGAGAGTTCGTGCGGGTAGGAGCGGGCTCGGCGGGCGGGCAGCCCGACCCGTTCCATCAGCTCCAGGGCGCGGTCCCCGGCGGCCCGGCGGTCCACCCCGGTGTGCCGTTCGTGAAGCAGGATCGGCTCGGCGATCTGCCGCCCCACCCGGTGGACGGGGTTGAGGGAGTGCAGGGCGCCCTGGAAGACGATGGACGCGCCGGTCCAGCGGACGGCGCGCAGCCGGCCGGGGATCATGCCGAGCACGTCCTCCCCGTCGAGGAGGACCCGGCCGGTGACGGCGGAGGTCGGCGGGAGCAGGCGCAGCGCGGCGGAGGCGAGGGTGGACTTGCCGCAGCCGGACTCGCCGGCGACCCCGAGGGTGTCACCGGGTCGGAGGTCGAGGGTGACGCCCCGGACGGCGGGGACGGGGCCCCGGGAGCCGTGGTGGGTGACGTGCAGATCCTCCAGGCGCAGCACCGGTGGCGCGCCGAGGGGGCGGGTGCCGGTCGGGTCGGCGG
>NZ_VKHS01001375.1 GCF_014141525.1 Streptomyces calidiresistens | reverse complement strand
CCGTAGCGCGGCTCCCCCGGGGGAGCCGCGCTACGGTGGGGGGCGTGGACAAAAGGCAGGCAATCGGATCATGGCTGTCCGGCCCCCGGGCCGGGGCGGAGAGCGCGGGGGTGGACCTCGGTCACCGGGGAAGCTCCCTCGGCCTGCCCGAGCACGGCCCCGGCTCCGTCGCGCCCCCCGGTCGCAGGCTCCTGGCGATCACCCTCGACTGGGGTCTGTGCATGCTGATCGCATACGGTTTGCTGGCCCGGGGACTGGCCGGTCTCGGCAACTGGACGCTGGCCGTCTTCGTCGTGACGGCCGTGCTCACGGTCGGCACGATCGGCTGCACCCCCGGCAAGCGGCTGCTCGGCCTGCGGGTGATCTCGGTGGACGGGCGCCGCCTCTCGTTCCCCCGCACGGTGCTGCGCACCCTGTTGCTCGCGCTCGCCGTGCCCGCCCTGATCTGGGACCGCGACGGCCGGGGTCTGCACGACCGTCTCTCCCGCGCGGTGCAGGTCCGCATGTGACCCCTCGGGGTGTCCGGGAGGCGGGACGCTTCCCGTGATGCCCCGCGGCGTCCCGCCCCGAGCCGCTCCCGGGCCGACGGCGGATGCCGTGGGCCGGCCCGTCGGGGCGCCCGTCCCCTCCCGTCTTCCCGTCTTCGCCCCTTTTCCCGTCTTCACCGACTTCGCGAGCGGGAACGACCCCGCCGGGCCCCGGCCGGGAACGCCGCGGGCCCCGACCGATGGCGTACGGCCGGGGCCCGGGGTGCGTTCGGGTGGGAACGCGGGAGGGAAACGGGGACCG
>NZ_VKHS01001374.1 GCF_014141525.1 Streptomyces calidiresistens | reverse complement strand
CCCGAGGCCTTCCCCCGGTACGTCCCCCGGACCCCCGGCTGCGTCACCCGGGTCCCCCGGGTCCGCCGTGCCGGCGGCGGGGGCGGCGTCGGGGTCCCCCGGCACGCCGGGCACCGCGGCGACCGCGCCCGGCACCGGGGGGACCGCCAACAGCGCGATCAGGACCGCCCCGGCGATCCCGGCCCGGGGGCCCGGGCCCGGACGGCACGCCGGGGTACGGGGGCACGACGGCCGGAACCACCGGCGGACGGACATCGGGACCTCCCGGAGGGCGGGCGCGGCGCGGGCTACCCGCGACCGTCCGACGCCGCGAGCCGACCCGCATCCCGGGCGTGCCGTCCGGGGGAGGTTCCCGGGCCGATCGGGTGGCCCCCGCCCCGTTCGGGCGGTGCCGGCGCCTCACCCCCCGTCGCGGCGCTCGTCCCGCTGTGCGGGAGGGTCGTCCCCGGGGCGCGGGGCGGGTTCCTCCCCGTCGCGCGCGGGGGTGCCCGACGGTCGGGACCACGGCCACCGGGGCCCCTGCCGGGGCGCCGGATCCGGGTCGTACACGTACCGCCAGCCGCGCACCAGCCCCAGCCGGCGGGTGTGGCCCCGCGCCTCCAGCCGGTAGACGTGCTCCTCGGAGACGGAGCCGTCGGGACCGGGCACCGGCACCCGGTACTCCTTGGGCGGGCGTCCCGTCATGCCCAGCAGGACCGGCAGCACCCGGCCGTCCAGCGGCCCCCCGACGAACGGGGTCGGTTCGCTCCTCACCGCGGCACACCCCCGTGCGGGTCGGTCCCCCGCCCC
>NZ_VKHS01001373.1 GCF_014141525.1 Streptomyces calidiresistens | reverse complement strand
GGCGGGAACCGGGTGGAGGTGTTGGGCGTGCACGGCAGGGCCCCGCTCGCCGTCCAGGACGCCGTCCTCGCCGGGTCCCCGGAGGGTACCCGGCGGATCGTGCTGGCCACCTCCGTGGCGGAGTCCGGCCTGACCGTCCCCGGGGTGCGGACGGTGGTGGACAGCGGCCTGTCCCGCGAATCGCGAACCGACCACGCCCGGGGCCTGGGCTCGCTGGTGACCGTCCCGGTCAGCCGGGCCTCGGCCCGGCAGCGCGCCGGACGGGCGGGACGCGAGGCTCCGGGACGGGTCCTCCGGTGCTGGTCGCGGGCCGAGCACGGCCGACTGCGGGAGTTCGCCCGACCGGAGATCGCGGTCGCCGACCTGACCGGGTTCGCCCTGGACGTGGCGTGCTGGGGCGATCCCGCGGCGGAGCACCTGCCGCTCCCCGACCCTCCGCCCGCCGGCGCGATGGCCGCCGCCCGGACGGTGTTGCGGGACCTGGGCGCGGTGGACGACGCGGGCCGCGCGACCGATCGCGGACGGCGCGTCGCCGCCGTCGGCCTGCACCCGCGGTGGTCCCGGGCCCTGCTGGACGCCGCGCCCCTGATCGGGGCGCGGCGGGCCGCGGAACTGGTGGCCGTGCTGAGCGAGGAACCGCCCCGGGCGATGGGCGACGATCTCGCGGCGGTGTGCCGGGCCGCGCGGCACGGGGCCGGGGGCGATCGGCGGGACGGCTGGGTCGGACGGTGGCGGCGCGAGGCCGACCGGCTGCACTCCCTGCTCCGCCGGGACGCCACCCCGGGGCGGGGTGGGCC
>NZ_VKHS01001372.1 GCF_014141525.1 Streptomyces calidiresistens | reverse complement strand
GTCGCCCCGGGGTCGTCCCGGCGCGGTAGCCTTCCCACGGCGCCGTGCGGCCCCCGACCGGGGAGGCGCGGCCGGAGGGGGCCGACACCGGCCCGGCACAGGGGCAGTACGGGAAGCAGCATCCGAGGAGCCGCGCCGATGGCGGAGGAGCACACCAGGTCCAGCATCACGATCGAGGCGACGCCCGACGCCGTGATGGCCGTCATCGCCGACTTCGATCGGTATCCGGACTGGACCGGTGAGGTCAAGGAGGCCGAGATCCTGGCCACCGACGAGCGGGGCCGGGCCACCGAGGTGCGGCTGCTCCTCGACGCCGGTGCCATCCGCGACGAACACACCCTCGCCTACGAGTGGATCGGCGCGCTGGAGGTGCGCTGGTCGCTGGTGAAGTCGAAGATGCTGCGCTCCCTGGACGGGGCCTATCGCCTGGTCCCCCTGGAGGGCGGCCGGCGCACCGAGGTCACCTACCGTCTCACCGTCGACGTGAAGATGCCGATGCTCGGCACCATCAAGCGCAAGGCGGAGAAGGTCATCATCGACCGCGCCCTGGAGGGGCTGCGCAAGCGCGTCGAGGGCACGGGCGGAGCCGGGGACGCCGCGGGCTGACCCCGCCCACCCGGGGCCCCGGGCCGGTGGGACGCCTGCCGGTCCCCGCCCCGCTCCGGTACCGTCGGAAGGCGGTGGGGTCCGTGCCGGCCGACGGCCGAACCGGGCGCCCCCGCGCCCCCGTTCCCGGCCGCAGGAGAACCGCGATGAGCGAAGCCCCCGGGGCTGACCGGTCCGAGCCCGGCCCGCCTCCCGG
>NZ_VKHS01001371.1 GCF_014141525.1 Streptomyces calidiresistens | reverse complement strand
GGCCGGGGGGTGTTCCCGGGCGATCCAGGAGCGCCAGTCCGCGGCCCAGATGTCGGCCGGGCGGGGGCCGTGGGCGGCCCGGTGGGCGCGCCACTTGGCGTCGGCGGTGCGCAGACCGTCCTCGCCGAGGCGGTCGAGGTGTCCCTGTTCGCTGACCCAGGCCCGGGTGGCGGGGTCCATCCGCCACTCGCCGGCAGGGGTCGGTGCACCGCCCCCACTGCCCTTCCTACGGTTCACCTTCGGTTCTCTACGGTTCTGGGGGTCGGATCCCGTACCCCTGCCGGGTCGGATTCCGGCACCCCGGGGGGCCGGAATCCGCGCCCCGCCCGGGCCGGATTCCGTACCGGTCGGATTCCGTCCGGAGGGCTCGGAATCCGGTCCCTGCTCGGGGTGGATGCCGTACCGCCGCAGCCTCGCCTCGTCCGGCTCGGGATACGCCTGCGGGTCCTCCCGCCGGGTGCGCTCGGTCTCGGCCGACCGGGCGGCTGCGCGGGGCAGGTGGTAGACCGTGGTCCGATGCGGGCCCCGCAGGTGGTCCAGTACCCGCAGCTCGCCGCCGGCGACGAGGGCGGTGATCGCGTCGCGCACCGCCGTCCGGCTCGCGTTCGTACGCGCCATCAGGCTGGTGAGCGAGGCCCACGCGACGCACTGCTCGTCCGGGACCCGGTCGGCGATCGACAGCAGGACCAGCCGCGCGGTGCCCTTGGCGGCGCTGTGTTCCCACACCCACTCGCGGGCCTCGACACTCATCGCCCACCCCCGTTCACCTGCGGGAGGACACCCGCCGCAGCGGTGTGGGGGCG
>NZ_VKHS01001370.1 GCF_014141525.1 Streptomyces calidiresistens | reverse complement strand
GTTGTGAGGGGCGGGGCGGTGGGTTCCGATGGGTTGATGACCACGGACGAGGAGCGGGCGGAACACGTCGAGGCGAACCGGGCGTACTGGAACGACCACGGGGTGGCCGATCACGGTCCCCTGGCGCGGGACCACTGGGCGGCGTCCGAGCCGCGCTGGGGCCTGTGGCGGACGCCGGAGTCGGAGCTGTCGGTGTTCCCGCCGGATGTGGCCGGGAAGCGGGTGATCGAGCTGGGCTGCGGCACCGGGTACGTCTCGGCCTGGCTGGCCCGGGCCGGTGCCCACCCGACGGGGATCGACATCTCCGAGGGGCAGTTGGAGGTCGCCCGGCGGATGGCGGTGGAGTTCGGGCTCGACTTCCCGCTCGTGCACGGGGACGCCGAGAAACTGCCGTACGACGAAGGGGAGTTCGATCTGGCGATCAGCGAGTACGGCGCCTCGCTGTGGTGCGATCCGCACCGCTGGATCCCGGAGGCGGCGCGGGTGCTGCGTCCCGGCGGCCGGTTGGTCTTCCTGCGCCCCTCGCCGCTGTTCGCGCTGTGCGCGGCGGAGGACGGCCCGGCGGGTCCGAGGCTGCTGCGCCCGCAGTTCGGCACCCGACGACTCGATTGGGGACAGTCCTTCGAGTTCACCCTTCCGCACGGGGAGATGCTGCGGCTGCTGCGCTCCTGCGGTTTCGAGGTGGAGGACCTGGTGGAGATCCGGGCGCCGGAGAAGGCCCACCGGGAGTACGACTACCTGACCGCCGAGTGGGCGCGGAATTGGCCGTGCGAGGAGCTGTGGCGGGCCCGGCTGAGGTCTGTCTCTTA
>NZ_VKHS01000137.1 GCF_014141525.1 Streptomyces calidiresistens | reverse complement strand
CAGCACCCCGCCCGCCCCTGGAACGCCTACAGCCTCTCCAAGCTCGCCGCCGAGCAGACCATGGCCTCCTTCGCGCTCGCCGCCGGGGACGCCACCCGCTTCGCGGCGATCCGCCCCTGCTTCGTCATCGCCCCCGAGGAGTGGGCCGGCGCCCCCACCCAGACCGGCCACACCCTGACCGAGCGACTGGACGACCCCTCGCTCTCCGCCGCCTCGCTGTTCAACTACCTGGACGCCCGGGACGGCTCCGACCTGGTCGAGCGTCTGCTGGAGGCGCTCCCCTCCATCCCCAACGGCGAGGTCTTCTTCGCCGGCGCCGCCGACGCGCTGGCCCGCCGGCCCCTCGCCGAACTGCTGCCCCGCTTCCACCCCGGGACGACGGAGGCCGCCGCCGCCCTGACCGGCACCGAGCCCGCCTTCTCCAGCGCGAAGGCCGAGCGGCTCCTGGGCTGGCGGGCCACCCGCGGCTGGCGCACCGAACTGGTCACCGAGCCGGTCGCGGAGCCGGTCGCGGGGTCCGTCGACCGCACCGTCTGAGCCCGTCCACCGCGTCCCGCGGGACCGGGACGCCCCACCACATCCGCACCGCCACATCCGCCCCGGCACGATCTTGATGGGAATCCGATGAAACTCACGGGAGTCCTCTTCTTCCCGGCCACCCCCTTCGACAGCAGCGGGGAGGTGGACACCGACGCCCTCGCCCGCCACGTGGCCACCGGTGTGGAACACGGCACCGGCGGCGTCTTCGCCGCCTGCGGCACCGGTGAGCTGACCTCGCTCTCCCGCGACGAACAGGCGCTGGTGGTGCGCACCGCCGTCCGGGAGACCGCCGGCCGGGTGCCGGTGCTCGCCGGCGCCGGCGGCCCGCTCGGCACCGCGCTGGACCACGCCCGGGCCGCCGCCGACGCCGGCGCCGACGGCCTGCTGCTGCTTCCCCCGTGGCTCGCGCAGGGTCCGGCCGAGGGGCTGCGCGAGTACGTCGCCGCCGTGGCCGCCGTGGGCCCGCCGGTCATCCTCTACCAGCGCGGTCCGCTGGTCCTCTCCCCCGCCGAGGCCGTCGAGCTGGGCCGGATCCCCGGCGTGGTGGGGCTGAAGGACGGCCTGGGCGACATCGACCGGATGCAGCGGATCGTCCTGGCCGTGCGTGCCGCGCTCGGCGAGGACTTCACCTTCTTCAACGGGCTGCCCACCGCCGAGCTGACCCAGCCCGCCTACCGGGCGATCGGGGTGGACCTCTACTCCTCGGCCGCGTTCGCCTTCGTCCCGGAGGTCGCCGGTGCCTTCAATCGCGCCCTGGGGAACGACCCGGAGCTGGTCCGGCGGCTGCTGAACGAGTTCTACGCCCCGCTGGTGGAACTGCGCAGCACCGTTCCCGGCTACGCCGTGTCGTTGGTCAAGGCGGGTCTGCGGCTGCGCGGGCACGAGGTGGGAGCGGTGCGTCCGCCGTTGGTCGACCTCGGCCGGGAGCACCTGGCGGAGCTGTCCCGGATCATCGACGCCGGACTGGCCCTGGCGAGGGAAGCGTCGTGACCACCCCCTCCGTTCCGCTCGCCCGGGAGACGGGGGTCACCGGGTTCGGTGGCCTCACCCCCTCTCCCCCCGCGTCACCGACCGGCCCCCGCCGGTGACCGGGTTGCGGGCCCGCGCCTTCCGCGTGGAACTGCCCCGCCCCTGGGGACCGGGCGTGCCGGCCAACCACGTGATCCTCGCCGAGGTGACGCTGGCCGACGGTCGCACCGGGACCGGCTTCACCTGGACCCCGCAGGTGGGCGCGACCGCCGTGCACGCGCTGCTCACCGGGGACGTGCGCGACGCCCTGATCGGACTGCCCGCCCACCCGGAGACGGTGTGGGACGCGCTGTGGGCCCACCTGCACGAGGCCGGGGGCGGCGGCATCCCGACGCTGGCCATGGCCGCGGTGGACACCGCCCTGTGGGACCTGCGGGCCCGGGCGGCCGGTCACACCCTGGCCGACGAACTGGGGCGGCGCCGGGACTCCGTGCCGGTCTACGGCAGCGGCGTGAACCTGCACTACCCGCTGGGGGAGCTGGTCGCCCAGGCCCGGCGCTGGGCCGCGGCCGGGTACCCGGCGGTGAAGATCAAGGTGGGGCACGTCGACCCGGCCCTGGACGTGGAGCGGGTCGCGGCCGTCCGCGACATCGTCGGCCCCGACGTGCGCCTGATGATCGACGCCAACCAGCGCTGGGACCTGTTCCGCGCCCGTCGGGCGCTGCGGGCCCTGGCCGACCTGGACCCGCACTGGATCGAGGAACCACTGCCCGCCGACGACCTCACCGGTCACCTGCGACTGCGCGAGGAGTGCGGCGTGCCGCTGGCCGTCGGCGAGAACATCCGCACCGTGCACGGATTCCGGGACTGGCTGGCCGCCGGTGCCTGCGACGTGGTGCAGCCCAACCTCGCCCGGGTGGGCGGCATCACCCCCTTCCGTCGGATCGCCGAACTGGCCCGGGTGCACGACGTGCCCGTCTACCCCCACCTGCTGCCGGACATCTCCGGCCAGTTGGCCTGCGCCCTGCCCTCCCCCGCGATGGTGGAGGAGGTCGAGGACGCCTCCTTCGCGGCCCTCGGGCTGCTGCGCGAGCCGTTCCCGGTGAGGATCGAGGGGTCGAGGCTGTGGCTGACCGGCACCCCGGGCCACGGGATGGACTTCGACACCGCCGGACTGACCGTGGTCGCGGAGGATCCCGGGCCGGCCGCCGGAGGTGCCCGATGAGCCGACCGCTGCGCGTGGTGGTGGCCGGGATCCACGGATACGGCCGCACCTACCTCCCCGCCCTGCGGGAGCTGACCGCCGAGGGCGCCGCCGAGCTGGTGGGGGTGTGCGACCTGCGTCCGCCGACGCCGGAGCAGACCGCCGGGCTGGGCTCGCCGGAGCACTCGACGGACCTCGGTGCGCTGGTGGGGGCGACCGGCGCGGACATCGCCGTGGTCGCCACCCCGCTGCACACCCACGCCGACCTGGCGATCCGCGCGATGGCCGCCGGAGCCCACGTCCAGTTGGAGAAGCCGCCGGCCTCCTCGATGGCGGAGTTCGACCGGATCGCGGCCGCCTGCGCCGAGTACGACCGGGTGGTCCAGGTGGGCTTCCAGTCGCTGGGTTCGGGGGCGCCGCGGGTGGTGCGCGGGCTGATCGCCGAGGGCGCGATCGGAGCGATCCGCGGCATCGGCTGCGCCGGCGCCTGGTCCCGGGACACCGCCTATTACGCGCGGGCCGCCTGGGCGGGCCGCCGCACGCTGGACGGCACGGACGTCGTGGACGGCGCCCTCACCAACCCCTTCGCCCACGCCGTGGCCACCGTGCTGGCCCTGGACGGCGGGGAGATCACCTCGATCGAGACCGAGCTGTACCGGGCCTTCGACATCGAGGCCGACGACACCTCCTGCCTGCGGGTGCGCACCTCGGGCGGGACCACGGCGGGTGCCCCGCTGGTGGTGGCGGTCACCCTGACCGCCCCCGAGCAGCGTCCGCCGGAGATCACCGTCCACGGGGAGCGGGGCCGCATCGTGCTGCGCTACACGCTGGACGAGGTCACGCTGGAACGCGACGGCGAACCCGCCGTGACCACCACGCACGGCCGCGAGGTGCTGCTGCGCACCCTCGTCGACCACCTGGCCGCGCCGGATCCCGCCGACCGGCCCCCGCTGACGGTACCGCTCTCCGCGACCCGCTCCTTCATGCGCGTCCTGGAGGCCGTCCGCACCGCACCCGATCCCACCCCCCTCCCGGCGGACGATCTGCCGGGCGAGAACGGCGCCCGCCGCCGGGTGGTGCCCGGGATCACCGACATCGTCACCACCGCGGCCGGGGAGTGTGCGCTCTTCTCCGAGCTGCCGCACTTCCCCGGACTCATCGGGAGGCCCGCATGACCGCCGTACAGGTGCCGCCGAAACAGGCGTTGCCACAAGCAGTTCCCGTGCTGCCCGACCCCGAGCACGCGCGTCAGAGCCGGCGCAAGCGGCGCAGGGAGGCGCTGACCGCGCTGGCCTTCCTGGCGCCGTGGTTCGTGGGTCTCATCGTGATCACCGCCGGTCCCCTGCTGGCCTCGCTGTACCTGTCCTTCACGGACTACAGCCTGCTGGGCGACCACGAGTGGGTGGGCCTGGACAACTACACGCGGATGTTCGACGACCCGCGCTTCGTCAAGGCCCTGACCAACACGGCGATCTACGTGTTCGTCTCGGTGCCGCTGCAGCTGTCCTTCGCACTGGCCCTGGCGCTGATCCTGGACCGGGGCGTGCGGGGTCTGCCGATCTACCGCTCGATCTACTACCTGCCCTCGCTGCTGGGCAGCAGCGTGGCCATCGCCATCCTGTGGCGGAAGGTCTTCGGCGCGGACGGCCTGGTCAACGACTTCCTCGGTTTCCTCGGAATTCAGGGAACGAGTTGGGTGTCGAATCCGGACACCGCTCTGGGCACCCTGATCGTGCTGAACGTCTGGACCTTCGGCTCCCCGATGGTCATCTTCCTGGCAGGACTGCGGCAGATTCCGGGAAGTTATTACGAAGCGGCCTCGATCGACGGCGCGGGGAAGATTCGCCAGTTCTTCTCCATTACGCTTCCCCTGCTGACCCCCATCATCTTCTTCAACCTGATCCTCCAGCTGATCAACGCCTTCCAGTCCTTCACCCAGGCGTACGTGGTCAGCGGCGGAAACGGAAGCCCCGCGGATTCGACACTCTTCTACACGATGTACGTGTACGAGCGCGGATTCAACGCCTGGCAGATGGGATACGCCTCCGCGATGGCATGGGTCCTGGTGCTCATCATCGCCTCCCTGACCGCAGTGAACTTCCTGATGTCCAAGTATTGGGTGTTCTACAATGACAAATAAAACCCGTACGAAGCCGGACTCCGGAAAGCGGTCCGGATCGGGGACCCACGCCGCCCCGATGAACGACACCCTCCTCGCCCGGGCCCTGACGGCCGTGCGCGGGAAGAAGATCCTCACCCACATCGGGCTGATCCTCTTCGGCCTGGCGATGCTGTACCCGCTGCTGTGGATGATCTCCAGCGCCCTGAAGCCGGAGGAGTTGATCTTCCGCGAGCAGGGCCTCATCCCCACCAGCATCACCTTCGAGAACTTCGGCGCCGGCTGGAACGCCCTGCGGCACCCCTTCGGCCACTACTTCATGAACTCGGCGATCATCACCGCCGGGGCCGTGGTCGGGAACCTGCTCGCCTGCTCGTTGGCCGCGTACGCGTTCGCCCGGCTGGAATTCCCGCTGAAGCGGTTCTGGTTCGCCGTCATGCTCGGTTCCATCATGCTGCCGCTGCACGTGGTGATCGTGCCGCAGTACATCCTCTTCTCCGAGCTGGGCTGGATCAACACGTTCTATCCGCTCATCGTGCCGAAATTCCTGGCGACGGACGCGTTCTTCATCTTCCTCATGGTGCAGTTCATCCGTACACTTCCCAGGGACCTGGACGAGGCGGCGCTCATCGACGGAGCCGGCCACTGGCGCATCTTCAGCCGAATCATCATTCCGCTGTCCATGCCCGCCCTGGCCACCACCGCCATCTTCACCTTCATCTGGACCTGGAACGACTTCCTGAGCCAGCTGATCTTCCTGACCAATCCCGATGTGCACACCGTCCCGGTGGCATTGCGCACGTTCCTCGACTCGAGTGGCGAATCCTCCTGGGGACCCATGTTCGCCATTTCGGTACTGTCCCTGGGGCCGATCTTCGGATTCTTCCTCGCCGGACAGAGGTACCTGGTCCGCGGTATCGCGACCACGGGCCTGAAGTAAGCCGCGGACCCATCGGCCGCACTGCACGAGCACGACCCGAATTCAAAGGAGAGTTCCGTGTTCCACCACAAGAAGAGAATCTGGCCGGTGCTGCTGGTGGCCGGCGCACTGACCTTCTCCGCCGCCTGTGCCGGTGACGACAGCGGTTCCGGCTCGGGTGACGGCGGCGACGGCCAGGTCACCATCCGGTTCAGCTGGTGGGGTGACGACTCCCGGCACCGCATCACCGAGGAGGCCATCGCCCTCTTCGAGGAGAAGAACCCCGACATCAGGGTGCAGGGCGAGTACTCGGCCTGGGACTCCTACTACGACCAGCTGACCACCCAGGTCGCCTCGAACGACGCCCCCGATGTCTTCGCCATCGAGATCCGGCGCCTCGGCGAGTTCGCCCGGCGCGGTTCCCTGGCCGACCTCGGCGGCCTGGTGGACACCTCCGACCTCAACGAGCAGCTGCTGCCCTCGGGCAACGTGGACGACGTCCAGTACGCCATCCCCACCGGCGCCAACACCTTCGCCGTCATGCTGAACAAGGCGGTGCTGGAGGACGCGGGCCTGGAGGTGCCGGACGACACCTCCTGGACCTGGGAGGACTACCTCGAGCTGAGCGCGCGGATCGGCGAGAACACCGACAGCGGGGTCTACGGCACCCAGATCAACTTCAACGACGCCTATCTGCGGGTGTTCGCGAACCAGCGCGGCGAGGACTTCTACACGGACGACGCCATGGGCATCTCCGAGGAGACCCTCACCGACTGGTTCCGGTCGCACCTGGACCTCATCGATGCCGGGGCCTCACCCGACGCGGCCCGGAGCACCGAGATCGGCTCCACCGGCGTGGAGACCTCGCTCATCGCCACCAACACCGGCGCGATGGGCATGTGGTGGAGCAACCAGCTCAACGCCATGACCACCGGCTCGGGTCAGGAGGTGGAGGTGCTGCGGATGCCCCGGGAGGCCGGCTCGGACACCAGCGGGATGTTCCTGCAGCCCACCATGTTCTGGGCCGCCGCCGAGTCCGGCTCCCACCGGGAGGCCGCCGGCAAGCTGATCGACTTCCTGGCCAACGACCCCGACGCCGCCCGCATCCTGGGCAGTGACCGCGGTCTGCCGATGAACGACGCCGTGCTGGAGGAGATCCGCGACGAGATGCCGGAGACCGACATCGCCTCGCTGGAGTTCATCTCCGCCATGGAGGGCGAGCTGACCGACCCGCCGCGGGCCTACCCCGCCGGGGCCGGTGAGATCCCCGACATGCTCCAGCGCTACGGCGAGGAGGTCATCTTCGGTCGCATGTCGCCCGAGGAGGCCGCCTCCGCCTTCCTGAACGAGGCAGACAACACCCTCGGCTGAGCACCCTCGCCCACCGACCCGGCGGGGCCCCGCGGCCCCGCCGGGTCGGCACCGTCCCGGGTGCCCCCCACCCGCGCGCCCCGGTCGGTCCGGGGGCGGGCCGGCGGCCGGACGGTCGCCGTCCCGCCCCCGGACCGATCACGCGTGTCCGACCCGATCCGGAGGAGAGAACCTCACGTGAACCGCCGCTACGCCTTCGTCGGCCTCGGCCATCGCGCGCAGATGTATGTGGACGCGCTGCTCGGGGACTGGAGCGACACCGGTGAGATCGTCGCCCTCTGCGACACCAACCGCACCCGGATGGAGTACTACAACGCCCGGATCGCCGCCGCCGGTCGCCACCGTGTGCCGACCTTCGGGCCGGACGACTTCGACGAGATGATCAAGGACGCCGACACCGTGGTGGTGACCACGGTGGACGCCACCCACGCCCACTACGTCTGCGCCGCCCTGGACGCGGGACGCGACGTGGTGGTGGAGAAGCCGCTGACCGTGGACGCCGCGGGCTGCGAGGCCATCGCGGCGGCGGCCGGGCGCAGCACCGGCCGGATCATCGTGACCTTCAACTACCGGTACTCCCCGCGCAACTCCGCCGTCCGCCGACTGATCGCGGAGGGTCGGATCGGCGAGGTCACCTCGGTGCACTTCGAGTGGGTGCTGGACACCATCCACGGGGCCGACTACTTCCGCCGCTGGCACCGCGACAAGGCCTCCTCCGGCGGCCTGTTCGTGCACAAGGCGACCCACCACTTCGACCTGGTCAACTGGTGGCTGGGCGCCCGTCCCGAGCTGGTCTTCGCCCAGTCCGAGCTGCGCTTCTACGGCGGTGACAACGCCCGTTCGCGAGGGCTGGAGGGACGCCCGGAGCGCGGGCAGGGCAGCCCCGGCCTGGGGACCGACCCCTTCATCCTCGACATCTCCGCCGACGAACGACTCAAGCGGCTCTACCTGGACGCCGAGCACGAGGACGGGTACGTCCGGGACCGGGACGTCTTCGCGGACGACATCGACATCGAGGACAACATGTCGATGCTGGTGCGGTACGACAACCGCGCCCTGTTGACCTACTCGCTCAACGCCCACGCCCCGTGGGAGGGGTACCGGGTCTCCTTCAACGGCACCGCCGGTCGGCTGGAGCTGGAGGTGTGCGAGCGGTCCTGGACCCCGCCGCACGCGGCGATCGACCCGAGCGCGGCGAGCAAGGAGCACGCCGCGGGCTCCCGGGAGAGGCTGGTGCTGCACCCGCACTGGAGCGAGGCCGAGGAGGTGCCGATCGAGCAGGGCGCCGGCGGCCACGGCGGCGGGGACCGGTTGCTGCTGGACGACGTCTTCCGTGGGCCGGGCGAGGACCCGCTGGCCCGGCAGGCGGGATACCGCGACGGCATCCGCAGCGTGCTGATCGGGGCGGCGGGCAACCTCTCCGTCCGCACCGGCCTGCCGGTGACCCTCACCGACGGCGGCACCCGTCTGGTGCCCCCGGCCGGGAGCTGACCGCCTTCCGACGCCCCGTCGACGACGGTCCGGGCCCGATCCCCGGGGGATCGGGCCCGGACCGTCGTCCGTGCGCCGTTCCGGCCGGGCCCCGCACGGGGCCCGGCCGGAACGGCGCACGGGGTGATGCCCACCCCGGCCGACGCCCGCGTACCCGGCATCCGCCGTCGGGCGATCCCGGGGCCGCCCGCCTCGTGGGCGTTGGGGGCCCGGTCGGTGGTGGAGGAGAGGTGCTCGTGCGGGGTGTCCGCGAAGGTGTGGTCCCGCGGGTTCGGGTGGCCGGTTGCGGCGCTGCCGTACCACCGGCCCACCGGGCCCTCGATCCGGTGGGCGCGGGTGCCGTTCCGCCCGGTGCCGGTCCGGGCGCGGTGGTTGCCCTCGGTCATGATCCGGGCATCCTCGCGGCGTGGGCCGCCGAGCAGGTGGACGTCGGCGTGGCCGGAGGAGCGGCGCGCGAGGGCTGACATCGGAGGGCCGGAACGGCCGTGGGGCCTCCCCGCCCCCGCTCCGGAAGGCCACGGGCCGTACCGGGGCCGTATCCGGGGGCGATCCCCCGGTGCGCTTCGCCCCTCCCCCGCG
>NZ_VKHS01001369.1 GCF_014141525.1 Streptomyces calidiresistens | reverse complement strand
AGTTGTATAAGAGACAGCCGCCCCCGGCGACCCCGCCGCGGGAGGTGGCGGACGCGGCGTCGCCCTGGTCGACCTCGACCTGCTCGGCGGGGACGTCGGCTCCTACTTCGACGTGCAGTTCCGCCGCTCCGTCGTCGACCTCGCCGGACTGCCGGACATCTCCGCCCAGGTCCTCGCCGAGGCGGTCTTCCCGCACGAGACCGGCCTGTCACTGCTGATCGCCCCGGCCGAGGGCGAGCGCGGCGAGGAGGTCACCGAGGACTCCACCCGCCGCCTCCTCCACGCCGTCCGCGCCCGCTACGACACCGTGATCGTGGACTGCGGCTCCCACACCAGCCCTCCCGGCGCCACCGCCGTCGAGAGCGCCGACACCGCCCTGCTGGTCACCACCCCCGACGTGATCGCCGTGCGGGCGGTCAACCGCACCGTGCGGATGTGGGACCGGCTGCACATCCGCAAACCGCGCGAACTGCTCACCGTGGTCAACCGCCACGGCCGCACCGGCCCCGTGCAGCCGCAGCTGATCTCGCGCATCACCGGCACCCCCGTGGCCGGCTCCGTCATCCCGGCCGGCTTCCGCGAACTGCAGGACGCCCAGGACTCCGGCCGCATCCAGGATCTCGACCCGCGCGGCGCCGTCCGCCGGGCCATGTGGGCCCTCGCGGCGGAGATCGGCCTGGCCGACGCCGCCGCGGTGGCGCCCCCGGGACGCAGGAAGGGGAAACGGCCGTGAGAACCCCCGCTCCGCCGGCGCGCGGCGCGCCCCCCGATCGCCGGCCCCGGACCCACACGGCGCCGCACCCTCCGCG
>NZ_VKHS01001368.1 GCF_014141525.1 Streptomyces calidiresistens | reverse complement strand
GGTCGGGGACCGGACGGTCCCCCGCCGGACGGGGGCCGGGGACCACCCGCGCGGGAACCGCGCCCGGGGCGGCGTCCCGAATGTCGCCCCGGGGGACACCGGGGCGGGAGCCGCCCCGGGAGCCGCCGGGGCCGGCCGGTACCACTGTGTCGGGAGCCTGCTCCCGGATGTTGTGCGCCATCTCGCGGGGATGATGACGCAGGCAGGGGGTGCCGCGCAGCCCGGTGTCCCGGGTGATCGTTTATGTCTCAGATTCCGTGCTTCTTCAAGATCGCTTCGATATCGGAAAAGTCCTCCGCGGCATCGTTCCTGCTCGGGCCCTTTCGACCGGCCGCCGGGGCGCTCGGTGCCCCCGCGTTCCCGGGCAGCGCCGGGCGGTCCTCGCGGCGGGCGGGGGTCGAGGCGGCGGGGGCCGTCGCGGCGTCCCCGGGCACGGCGCCCGGCGCCGCGTCGCGGGTCCACCGGGACACCAGGGTCAGCAGCACCGACAGGCCGATCAGGCCGAACCCGGCCCAGGCGATCGGGTTCACCGTCATGTTCACCACGAAGCGGATCACCCCCGTCATGGCCAGGCCCATCGGCAGCAGCGCCACGGCCAGGGTGCGCAGGGCCGCGCCGCGCCGCCGCCGGCGGAACAGGCGCAGCGACCACCAGCCGCCCGCCGCGGTCAGCACGCCGCATATCGCGTAGATCATCATTCCCAGGGTCATGTTCTCCATCCTGCCCGTCGGGGATCGTCGGGGCCACGACGGGGCGGGACACCCGACGGTTCCGTGGTGCCGGACACCACCCCCTCCCCCGGTTCTCCCC
>NZ_VKHS01001367.1 GCF_014141525.1 Streptomyces calidiresistens | reverse complement strand
CCGGGGGTGGGCGGAGCACTGGGGGACCACCGGGGCGGTGCTGTGGGATGTCGCCGCGATCCTGGTGAACCGGGTGCGCGCCGGGGTGGTCGAGGCGCTGGTGGGTTCCGACCCCTCGGCGGAGGAGGAGGCGCGGGCCCACGCCGTTCTCCTGGAGGCCGCGCCGACGCAGCGGGACGCCGCCTGGCTGACGGCTTTCGACCCCGCCGGGGCGGACACCGACCTCGCGGGCATCGCGGGGGTGACGGGCGCCTGCGGATGGTGGTGGCCCCGGGAGGACGTCGCGATCCTCACCGAGCCCCCCGCCGAACTCCACCGTGACGAGGCCGGACGCCCCGACCGCGCCGACGGGCCGGCCATCGCCTGGTCGGACGGCTTCGCCCTGTACGCCTGGCGCGGTATGCCGGTGCCGGCGGACTTCCTGGCCGGGTTGGGCGGGATCACGGCCGAGCGGATCACCGGGGAGGAGAACGCGGAGCTGCGGCGGGTCATGTTGGAGCACTTCGGATACGACCGCTATCTGCGGGAGGTGGGGGCCCGGCCGGTCCACCGCGACGAGCGGGGCACGCTGTGGCGCATCCACCTGACGGGGGACGAGCCGGTGGTGATGGTCGAGGTCCTCAACTCCACCCCCGAGCCCGATGGCTCCCGACGCACCTACTGGCTCAGGGTGCCCCCGCACATCCGTACCGCGGCCGAGGCGGTGGCATGGAGCTTCGGGCTGGACGCCGCGGAGTACGCCCCGGTGGCGGAGAGTTGAGGCTTTCCCCGGGACGTACGGGGCGGGGACGGAGGCGGAAGGCGGAGGAG
>NZ_VKHS01001366.1 GCF_014141525.1 Streptomyces calidiresistens | reverse complement strand
ACGGGGGCCCCGGCGGGCGCAGTTGGAAGTCGGGCGGCAGGGGCGGCAGCGCCCCGCCCCCGGGCGGGGACGGGAACGCACCGAGCCGGGGCGCCGCGGCACCCCCGGGGGAGTCGTCCTCGACGGAGCGGCGCAGCGCGGCCGGTGAGAACTGCATGGTCTCGCCGCCGCTCGGCGGCATCGGTGCGGCCGTTTCGGCCCCGTCCGCCGGGTCGGTGTCGCCATCGGTGCGTCCGTCGGTTCCGTCCCGGTCCCGGGAGGTGTCGTTCGCTTCCGAGACCCCGGAACCGGGGTCCGGGACCGGAGCCCCGTCGCCGACCCGGTCCGCGGTGGGCGGGGGGGCCTCCCCGGCGGTTTCCTCCGTGTCGTTCCCCGCGTCGTCCGCTCGGTCCTCCCGGCCCTCGTCGTCCCGCCGGGGGGTCGGGAGCGGGGAGGAGGCGCCGACGTACCAGGCCGGGGCCGGAGCCCCGGTTCCCCCGGTGTCCGCCGCCCCGGAATCCGGGGCGGCGTCGGGCCGGGCGTCACCGACGACCCCGTCCCCGGTGCGCATGCCGTCCCGATCGCTGTTCACGACGCCTCCCACTGCTGTGTGCCACCCGATCCCCGCGTGTCGGTGGATCGCCCCGACGGGGCACGTGCGGCCGGTGGTTCCCCCGGCGGCGGTCGTGCCACACGCCCCCTTCACCCTAGAGGAGACGGGCCCGGCGCGTCCGCATCGGGCGGGGGCCGGGAGCCCCGTCCCGAGCCGTTCGGCCGGGGGTGGTGTGCCCGCTCGGGAACGGACGCCGGGGGCGGGTGCGGGCGCCGGGCG
>NZ_VKHS01001365.1 GCF_014141525.1 Streptomyces calidiresistens | reverse complement strand
GACGCGGGGTGGGGCCGCCGGCGCGGCGGTCGGGTCGTTTCCCGGGGTGGTGCGCACGGGTGGCCACGGCCTGCGCCTCCCTCTGCCGATCGGCGTTCCTCGCGCGGCGAGCGCGTGTCCGCCGCTTCCGGGCGGGGCACGCCGCATCACCCGTTCGGTGTGGGGTGCCGCCGTACGGGCGACCCTAGCACCGGCGCAGGACGGCCGGGCGGCGGGTACGGCGCCGTGACCGCGCTGTTGACCGGCCGTGACGGTGCCGCGGGGACGGGGGTGTTCGGGGCCCGCCGTGCCCGTCGCCCGCGGCCCCGGGGACACGGCTCGGTGCCGCGGCCCCGGGGTCAGGCGCGGGCCCGGGCGTCGATCTCGGCGACGAGGGCCTCGATCCGCTCGCGGATGGCGTCGCGGATGGGCCGGACGTCCTCGACGCCCCGTCCGGCGGGGTCGGGGAGTTCCCAGTCCAGGTAGGTGCGGCCGGGGAAGACGGGGCAGGCGTCGCCGCAGCCCATGGTGATGACCCAGTCGGAGGCACGCACGGCGTCCGGGGTCAGGACGGTGGGGGTGGCGGCGGTGATGTCGATGCCGACCTCCCCCATGGCCTCGACGGCGGCCGGGTTCACCCGGTCGGCGGGCATCGAGCCGGCCGAGCGGACCTCGACGCGGTCGCCCGCCAGTCGGCGCAGGAAGCCGGCTGCCATCTGGGAGCGCCCGGCGTTGTGGACGCACACGAACAGGACGGAGGCGACGGGTCCGGTGGGCTCGGGCATGGGTTCCGTTTCTTCCTGTTCTCCCCGGTCGACCCGGGGTCGGGGTCGGGG
>NZ_VKHS01001364.1 GCF_014141525.1 Streptomyces calidiresistens | reverse complement strand
GTGCTCGACCGGTCTGCGGGGGGACCGGCCCGGGCGGGAACGGCCCCTGTCCGGGGGCGCGGCACCCGGTCGGACGCCTCCCGGGGCGGGGGGCGTCACCCGGGGGTCGAACATCCGGGCGCCCACGCGGTCGTCCCCGACCGACTCGATCGGCGGCCCCGGTACCTCGGTTTCCGCCACCCGGTAGGGTCGCTGTCGCATCGGAGCGAGCCGGGCACCCTCGGCGTCCGCCCGGCACGTGGCCGCGAAACCGTCGGCCGTGTCGCCGGGGGCGACTCCCCGGGCCTCCCGACCGGGCTCGGTGCCGGCGCCGTGCGCCGGTCCGCCCGCGGTTCCCCGGTCGGACGACCGGGTGCCGCCGCTTCCGAAGCCCGCGGCCTCCGGCGTCACCGGGCGTCCGATCCGTCGGGAGAGGGCCTCGGCGGCCAGTTCCGGGACGGGCTCCCGGGGCAGGGTGCCGGCCAGCCAGTGGGCCACGGCGGTGCGGTCGTACCGCAGCGGGCACCCGATCTCGGAGCCGATCGCGTTCACGGACCGGGCCAGTGCCTCCTGGGTCCAGTCGGCCTCGTCCAGCAGGCTTCGCAGCCGTTCGTTGGGCATCCGCCGGTGTGTCATGCCTCCTTGGTGCCACACCCGGGGCCTCCGGTCAGCGGCGCACGGCGGCGCGTGTCGCGATCACCGGGCTTCCGTGCCACCCGATGGGCGGGCTTGGCCCGGCACCTGTCACCCGACGGTGTGATGTCGGACCGAACGTGTCGACGACCCCCGCCCGGGCGCTCCCCTTCGGTGGTGGTCCGGATACGGGGTGCTTCGGGGG
>NZ_VKHS01001363.1 GCF_014141525.1 Streptomyces calidiresistens | reverse complement strand
GCCATCGTCGTGGGGGCGGGGAAAGCTGTCAAGATTTATTCATAAATAATGATCGGGCTAGAGTGGGGCGTCCGGGAAGACGACGATTCGATTCGGGGAGCCGCCGCATGGGGTCCTACTCCGCCCGGGGCGTGCACGGCCACGTGGTGCACCGCCTGGGCGCCCGCATCGTCGGCGGGGACTTCGCCGAGGGGGACACCCTGGACATCCGCGCCCTCGGCGCCGAACTCGACGTCAGCCTGACCGTGATGCGCGAGGCGCTGAAGGTCCTCGCGGGCAAGGGACTGGTGGACGCCCGCCAGAAACGCGGCACCTTCGTCCGCCCCCGCTCGGAGTGGAACCTCCTGGACCCCGACCTGATCCGCTGGCGGGCCCGGGACGGGGACACCGACCGACTGCTGCGCGACCTCGCCGACCTGCGGGCCGTCGTCGAACCGGCCGCCGCCCACCGGGCCGCCCTGCACCGCACCGAGGCCGACCTCGACGCCCTGGACGCCGCCCTCGCCGCCATGGCGGAGGCCGGTGACGACCCGACCCCGGCCGCACGTGCCGACGCCCTCTTCCACCGCGCCCTGCTGGCCGCCACCGGCAACGAACTCCTCGCCGGCATGGAGGTGTTCCTGGAGCCGGGCCTGCTGGAGCGCGACCGGCTCGTCCACGCCCGGGCCGCCTCCGGCGACCCCCTGCCGAGCCACCGGGCCGTGGTGGAGGCCGTGCGCGCGGGGGACGCCCCGGGCGCGCACCGCGCCATGCTCGCCCTCCTCGCCCGGGCCGAGGAGGACCAGGGGTTGGTGAACCCCCGCCCCGCCCCCTGATCGGC
>NZ_VKHS01001362.1 GCF_014141525.1 Streptomyces calidiresistens | reverse complement strand
CCCCGACCGGGCCCGCGCCGCCGCCCTGCGCGAGGTGCTCGAACGCGACGCCGTCACCCGCTGGTGGATCGGCGGCGCCCCCGCCCACCGGCTCTTCGACGCCGCCCCGCCCGGTGACACCCCGGAGGCCGTCGCGCTGCGCCTCGCCCTGGCACAGGCCGCCGATGCCGGCCTGCGGGTCGGCCTGCTGCGCGTGCCCTGCCCGGTGGGCGTCGTGGTGGCCGCCGCCTTCATCGAGGACCCCGCCCGCCGGCTGGTCGCCTTCGGCAGCGCCTGCCGGCCCACCGCCGTGGAGGCGGCGGCCAAGGCGTTCACCGAGGCCATCGGCACCCACGAGGCGTCCTTGGAGCTCCTCGACCCCGACAGCGGGTTCCACCGGGCGGTCCGCGCCGGTCGGGTGGACCCCCGTCCCTTCCGGCCCCACCGCGCCGATCGCCGGTACGCCCTCGACTTCCGCCCCGACCTGCGGGACGTCAACGACGTCCGCCTGCACCTGCAACTCCACCTCGACCCGGCCGTGCAGGACGGGCGGTTGGACCGGCTGCGCCGGCCCCTCCCCCCGCTCCCCGCGACCGACCCGCGGGCGGGCACCGCCGGGGAGCCCGTCGGCGCGGACCTGCCCGCCCTCCTCGACCTGATGGCCCGCCACGACCTGCGGGTCATCGCGGTGGACCTCACCACGCCCCGGGTTCGGGAGCACGGGTGGCACGTCGCCCGGATCATCGTCCCCGGCCTGGTCGGCAACGCCCCCGCCGCCTTCCCCTTCCTCGGCTTCCCCATCGGCCCGGGCGGACCCGTGCTCCACCCCCTGCCCTTCTCC
>NZ_VKHS01001361.1 GCF_014141525.1 Streptomyces calidiresistens | reverse complement strand
GTGTTCACGTGGGCCTTCCGTTCCAGTCCGCGAAGGGGTACCGGACGTTCACGGCCATGCTACGGGCGTGCCCCTCCGCCCCGCGCGGGCGGTGCCGACCCCCGGGACGGGGCGCCGATCAGGACCCGCCGGCCTGCACCAATCCGCTCTCGTAGGCCAGGACCACCGCCTGCACGCGGTCCCGCAGTTGGAGCTTGGCCAGAATCCGACCCACGTGTGTCTTGACCGTCGCCTCCGAGACGAACAGCTCCGCCGCGATCTCGCCGTTCGACAGGCCCTGCGCGATGTGCACCAGCACCTCCCGCTCGCGGTCGGTGAGCTGGGCGAGCCGGGGCGGCGGGGTCTGCTGCGTCACGGGCAGCAGGGTCGCGAAGCGGTCCAGCAGCCGGCGGGTGGTGGAGGGGGCGACCACGGCGTCGCCGCTGTGCACGGAGCGGATCGCCGAGAGCAGTTCCTCCGGCGGCACGTCCTTGAGGAGGAACCCGGAGGCCCCGGCCTTCAGCCCGGTGAAGGCGTACTCGTCGAGGTCGAAGGTGGTGAGGATGAGCACCTTGGGCCCGCCCGGGCCGCCGTCGCCGCCCTGGCAGATCCGGCGGGTGGCCTCCACCCCGTCCATGCGGGGCATCCGGACGTCCATCAGCACCACGTCCACCGCGCGCGAACGCAGCACCTCCAGGGCCTCGACGCCGTCGCCGGCCTCGGCGACCACCTCCATGTCCGGCTGGGCGGCCAGGACCATCTTGAAACCGGTGCGCAGGAGCACCTGGTCATCGACGAGCATCACGCGGATGGACGGGGGCTCGGTCTCGGGGGAGGGCATCGC
>NZ_VKHS01001360.1 GCF_014141525.1 Streptomyces calidiresistens | reverse complement strand
GGGTGGGGAGGTCGCGGACCTCCCGCCGGGGCGACCCGGTCCGATCGCGGTGATCGCGCACCGGGGGGCGTCGCGGGACGCCCCGGAGCACACGCCGGCGGCGTACCGCCGGGCGATCGCGGAGGGCGCGGACGCGCTGGAGTGCGACGTGCGGATGACGGCCGACGGCCACCTGGTGTGTGTGCACGACCGGCGGGTGAACCGGGTCTCCGACGGCCGCGGGGCGGTCTCGGCGATGGAGCTGTCCGAGTTGTCGGAGCTGGACTTCGTCTCCTGGAAGGCGCCCGCCGGTGGGCTGCCGGAGGAACCGGACCGGGAGGACGAGGGGGAGCGGGGCGTGCTGACCCTGGACCGGCTGCTGCGGTTGGTGGCGGAGGCGGACCGGCCGGTGGGGTTGTCGATCGAGACGAAGCAGCCCTCGCGGTGGCGGGGCGAGGTGGAGCGGCGCCTGGTGGAGGCGCTGGAGCGGTGCCCGGTGCCCGGTCCGGTGCGGGTGATGAGCTTCTCGGCGCGTTCCCTGCAGCGGACCCGGGCGCTGGCGCCGGAGCTGCCGACGGTGTACCTGATGCACTTCCTGCTGCCCCGGCACCGGGGTGGGCGGCTGCCGGCGGGGGCCTCGATCGCGGGGCCGTCGATCCGGGTGCTGCGCCGGGACCCGGGGTACGTGGCGCGGGCGCGGGCGGCCGGGCACCGGGTGCACGTGTGGACGGTGGACGAGCCGGCGGACGTGGAGCTGTGCGTGCGGCTGGGGGTGGACGCGATCATCACCAACCGGCCGGGAGAGGTGCGGGAGCGGCTGGAGTCCGTGGGTCGGGCCGAGCCG
>NZ_VKHS01000136.1 GCF_014141525.1 Streptomyces calidiresistens | reverse complement strand
CCCCGTCCGGTGGTCCGCCGTCGCACCCCGTGCCGGTCGTCCCCCTCCGGCTGCGGCGGGCACGCCGCGACCCGGTCCGTCCAGCCCCGGAAGCGAGTTCCGAGTCACCATGCCCCCCGCCGTCGAGCTGACCTCCCCGCGTTCCCCGCGGATCCTCGCCGCCCGGCGCCTGACCCGCCGCGCGGCCCGGGCCCGGGAACGCCGTTTCCTGGCGGAGGGGCCCCAGGCGGTCCGGGAGGCCGCCGCCGCCCGTTCGACGGGAACCGACGGACCCGTGCTGCTGGACCTGCTCGCCACCCCGGAGGCGGCCGACCGCCACGCCGACCTCCTCGACCTCGCCCGCGCGGGGGGCAGCCGCGTCGCCGTCGCCGAGCCCGACCTGGTGGAGGGACTGTCGCAGACGGTCACCCCGCAGGGGCTGGTCGGGGTGTGTTCCTTCCTCGACCGCTCGCTGGACGCGGTCCTGGCCGCCCGCCCCCGCCTGGTGGCGGTGCTCGCACACGTCCGCGACCCCGGCAACGCGGGCACGGTGCTGCGCTGCGCCGACGCCGCCGGGGCGGACGCGGTGATCCTCACCGACGCCTCGGTGGACCCCTACAACCCCAAAGCCGTGCGGGCCTCCGCCGGCAGCCTGTTCCACGTGCCGCTGGTGGTGGGCGTTCCCGTCGCCGAGGCGGTGCGCGCGCTCGACGCCTCGGGCGTCCGCTGCCTGGCCGCCGACGGCGCGGGGGAGCGGGACCTCGACGCGGAGCTGGACGCCGGCCGCCTGGGCGGCCCTACGGCGTGGATCCTCGGCAACGAGGCATGGGGGCTCCCCCCGGAGACCCGGGCGCTGGCCGACGCCGTGGTACGGGTGCCCATCCACGGTCGTGCCGAGAGCCTGAACCTCGCGACCGCGGCGGCGGTCTGCCTCTACTCCTCCGCCCGGGCCCAGCGGGCCCCCGGCGGATGCCGCGCGGACGGGGCGAACCGGGCCGCCGGCCCGGACGCGACGTGATCGTTCCGCGGTCCTCCCCGGTGAACCACCCCTCCGGGTGATCCGGTTCCGCGAGCGGTTCCCGCCGGCCGCCGTGGCGGTAGGCTGACGCGGCGCGTGGGCCTGCCCGACCGGGCCCCGCGGGGGGAGGGGAGAGAGGGCATGGGAGCACCATCCGGCACGGAGGACGCAAGCCCGCGCCCCGACGACCTGCCGGACGGTCTGGTGATCGCGGATCACGAGGGGCTCGTCACCTGCTTCAACACGGAGGCCGGTCGGCTGACCGGCCTCGCCCCCGAACGGGCCCTCGGCCGCCCGCTGGAGGACGCCCTCCCACTGGAGGATCTCGACGGTCGCCCCTGGTGGCGGGTCACCGACCCCTACGGCGGCCTCGCGATCCGCCGGGGCCAGCCGGAACGGAACCTGCTGCTGCCCGGCGGCCGGGAGATCCTCGTGGCCGCCCGCTACGTCCGCCCCGCCCCCCGCACCGCCCCGGTCCGCGTGGTGATCACCCTGCGCGGCACCCGGGCCCGGCGGCGGATGGAACGCGGGAACGCCGAGCTGATCGCCACCGTCGCCCACGAGCTGCGCTCCCCGCTCACGTCGGTCAAGGGCTTCACCGCCACCATGCTGGACAAGTGGGACCGCTTCACCGACGAGCAGAAGCGGATGATGATGCAGACCGTGGACGGCGACGCCGACCGGGTCACCCGCCTGATCACCGAGCTGCTGGACGTCTCCCGGATCGACTCCGGTCGCCTGGAGATCCGCCGCGAGCCGCTGCGCCTGGAGGAGGCCATCCGGCGTCGGGTGGACGCCATGGTCGCGGCCGGGATCCCGGCCGAACGCTTCGTCGTCCGGACGACCGGTGAGCCGCCCCGCCTGTGGGCCGACCCCGTCAAGATCGACCAGGTGCTGGGCAACCTCCTGGAAAACGCCGTGCGACACGGCGCGGGAACCGTCACCATCGAAGTGGGGCCGGCGCCGTCGGCCCCGTCCGGCCCGGACTCCACGGCGGTCACCGTGGCCGACCGCGGCCCCGGCATTCCGGAGGAGACGATGCACCGGGTCTTCACCCGCTTCTGGCGCGGCAGCGGCCGCGGCGGCACGGGCCTGGGGCTGTACATCGTCAAGGGCATCGTGGAGGCCCACGGGGGCACGGTCACCGTGGGGCGGGCCCCCGGCGGCGGGGCCCGGTTCCGCTTCATCCTGCCCCCCGGGGTGCCGTCCTTCCTCGCCTGACGGGCCGGTGACCGGACCGGCGGACGGGGGGCGACCCGTAGACTCGTCACCGGTCCCGCCGTCGCGGGGCACGGCGCGCCACCGGGCAACCGGGCAACCAGGAACCAGCAACCAGGGGAACATCGAGAAGAGATGTCGGCACCCAACAAGTCCTACGACCCGGTCGAGGTCGAGGCACTGAAACCGGAAGCGGTCGAGCGGGCCCGCGAGGACGCCCTGGAGGCCATCGCGGGCGCGGGCGACCTGGAGGCGCTGCACGAGGTCAGGATCGCCCACGCCGGCGACCGCTCGCCGCTGGCGCTGGCCAACCGGGAGATCGGCGCGCTGCCGCCGAAGGCCCGTGCCGACGCGGGCAAGCGCGTCGGCCGGGCCCGCGGCGAGGTCAACAAGGCACTCGCCACCCGCCTGGCAGAACTCGAGGCGGAGCGCGACGAGCGGGTGCTGGTCGAGGAGGCGGTGGACGTCACCCTCCCCGCCCGCCGCGCTCCGCTCGGCGCCCGCCACCCGCTGACCACCCTCATGGAACGCATCGAGGACGTCTTCGTGGCCATGGGCTACGAGGTCGCCGAGGGGCCCGAGGCCGAGGCGGAGTGGTTCAACTTCGACGCCCTCAACATCGCCCCCGACCACCCGGCCCGCAGCGAGCACGACACGTTCTTCCTCCACGCCCCCGGGGCCGGCGCCGAGGGTGCCGAGGGGGCGGCGGACGCCGCCGACGGTCCGGGCTCCGGCGTGGTGCTGCGCACCCACACCTCCCCGGTGCAGATCCGCTCCCTGCTGGACCGCGAGCCGCCGGTCTACGTGGTGTGTCCCGGGCGGGTCTTCCGCACCGACGAACTCGACGCCACGCACACCCCCGTCTTCCACCAGGTCGAACTGCTGGCGGTGGACGAGGGGCTGACCATGGCCGACCTGCGCGGCACCCTCGACCACATGGTGGGGGCGCTGTTCGGGGCCGACATCCGCACCCGCCTGCGCCCCAACTACTTCCCCTTCACCGAGCCCTCCGCCGAGATGGACATGGTGTGCTACGTGTGCCGGGGGGACTCGGTCGGCAACCCCGATCGCCCCTGCCGCACCTGTTCCAGCGAGGGCTGGATCGAACTGGGCGGCTGCGGCATGGTCAACCCGCGCGTGCTCACCGCCTGCGGCGTGGATCCGGAGCGCTACAGCGGCTTCGCCTTCGGATTCGGCATCGAGCGGATGCTGATGTTCCGCCACAACGTCGAGGACATGCGAGACATGGTCGAGGGTGACGTCCGCTTCACCCGGCCCTTCGGAACGGAGATCTGATGCGGGCCCCGCTTTCCTGGCTCCGGGAGTACGTCGACCTGCCGGCCGGCACCACCGGCCGCGAGGTCGCCGCGAAGCTGATCGCCGCCGGCCTGGAGGTCGAGACCGTCGAGCGCGTCGGCGCCGACCTCACCGGCCCCCTCGTGGTCGGTCGGGTCCTGGGGATCGAGGAACTCACCGAGTTCAAGAAGCCGATCCGGTACTGCTCCGTGGACGTCGGCCCCGCGGGCGCGGAGTCCGGCGAACCGCAGCGGATCATCTGCGGTGCCCGCAACTTCGTCGTCGGCGACCTCGTCGTCGTCGCGCTGCCCGGCGCGGTCCTGCCCGGCGGTTTCGCCATCTCCTCCCGCAAGACCTACGGGCGGGTCTCCGAGGGCATGATCTGCTCCGCCGCCGAGCTCGGCATGGGCGACGACCACAGCGGCATCATCGTCCTGCCGCCCGGTCACGAGCCCGGCGACGACGCGATCGACCTCCTCGAACTCCGCGACGAGATCCTCGACATCGCCGTTACCCCGGACCGGGGCTACTGCCTGTCGCTGCGCGGTCTGGCCCGCGAGACCGCCACCGCCCACGACCTCCCGCTGCGCGACCCGGCACTGTTGGACGTGCCGGTGCCCAACGAGGACGGCCACCCCGTGCGGGTGGAGGACCGAGCCGCCTGCGGTCGGTTCACCGCCCGCGTCGTCACCGGCGTGCGGCCGGACGCCATCACCCCGGTCTGGATGCGTCGTCGGTTGGAGAAGGCCGGCATGCGGGCGGTCTCCCTGCCGGTGGACATCACCAACTACGTGATGCTGGAGCTGGGCACCCCCCTCCACGCCTACGACCGCGACCGCCTGGAGGGCGGGATCGGCGTGCGGCGCGCCCGGGAGGGCGAGGAACTCGTCACCCTCGACGGTGTCAAGCGCGCCCTCCACCCCGAGGACCTGCTGATCACCGACGCCCGGGGCCCGATCGGCCTGGCCGGGGTGATGGGCGGCGAGGAGACCGAGGTCCTCGCCCCCGAGCGCGACCCGGAGACCGACGAGTGGCGCGGTACCACCACGATCGTGGTGGAGGCCGCCCACTTCGCCCCGATCGTGATCGCCCGCACCGCCCGTCGCCACGGGCTGGTCACCGAGGCGTCCAAGCGCTGGGAGCGCGGGGTGGACCCCGAGGCGACCGCCGCCGCCGCGCAGCGCGCCGTCGATCTCCTGGTCGGTCTGGCCGGTGGCACGGCCGACCCGGGGGTCACCCATGTCGGTGTCCTGGGCGTACCGCGCACCGTCCTCCTCCCCGCCGACCACCCCGACCGCGTCGCCGGCGTCGCCTACGGTCGGGAGACCGTCGCCCGATCCCTGCAACGGGTGGGGTGCGATGTCTACGGCACGGACGAACTCACCGTCACCGTCCCCAGCTGGCGACCCGACCTGACCGACCCCAACGACCTGGCGGAGGAGGTCATCCGGCTGGAGGGCTACGAGAACCTGCCCTCCACGCTGCCCCGGCCGCCGGCCGGTCGCGGTCTCACCCCGCGACAGCGTCTGCACCGCCGGGTCGGTCGCGCGCTGGCGGGTGCCGGCTTCGTCGAGGCGCCGTGCTACCCCTTCCTGGGAACCGCCGCGCTGGACGCCCTCGGGCTGGAGGCCGACGACCCGCGCCGCCGTACCGTGACGCTGGTCAACCCGCTCTCCGAGGAGGAGCCCCACCTGCGCACCACGCTGCTGCCGGGGCTGCTCGCGGCGCTGCGCCGCAACGAGGGGCGGGGCAACCACGACACCGCCCTGTTCGAGACCGGCCTGGTCTTCCTCCCCGGCGGGGACGAGACCGCCGCGCCCCGGCTGCCGGTGGACCACCGTCCCGACGCCGATGCGATCGCCTCCCTGGACGCCGCGCTGCCGCACCAGCCGCGGCGGGTCGCCGCGGTGCTCGCCGGACTGCGCGACCCCGCCGGGTGGTGGGGTCCCGGACGCCCGGCCGACTGGGCGGACGCGGTGGAGACCGCCCGTCTGGTGGCCCGGGAGGCGGGGGCCGTGATCGAGGTCGTCGCCGACCGCCACGCACCCTGGCACCCCGGCCGCTGCGCGGCGATCCGGGTCACCGTGGACGGCGGGACCCTCGTCGTCGGCCACGCGGGGGAGCTCCACCCCCGGGTCATCGGGGCCCTGGGACTGCCCGACCGCACCTGCGCGCTGGAACTGGACCTGGATCTGTTGCAGCGGGCCTCCGAGGGGCCGGTGCGCGCCCCCGGTGTGCCGAACTTCCCGCCGGCCACGCGCGACGTGGCGCTGGTCGTGGACGCCTCGGTGCCGGCCGCCCGGGTCGAGGAGGCCCTCCGCGAGGGAGCCGGTGATCTCCTGGAGTCCCTGCGGCTGTTCGACGTCTACACCGGCGAACAGGTGGGGGAGGGGCGCAAGTCGCTGGCCTGGGCCCTGCGCTTCCGGGCCCCGGACCGCACCCTGACCGCCGAGGAGACCGCCGCCGCGCACGAGGCCGCGGTGGCCGCCGCGGCGGAACGCACCGGCGCCGTGGTGCGCGGCGCCTGACCCGCCCGACCGGTGGGCACCGGGAACTCCCGGGGCCCACCGGCGGAGGGCCGCGTCAGGGCTTGCGGGCCACCCCGCCCGCCTGCCCGATCTCGTGCGGTTCCGAGCCGTCCCGGGAGGGTTCCGGCCGCCACAGCGGCACGGAGACCACCCCCGGCTCCACCGGCTCCAGGCCGTCGAAGAAGCTCCGGAACTCCTCCATGGTCCGCAGCCGGTAGGGAATGGCGCCGCTCTCGTTGTACGACCGCTGGGCCTCCGCGTAGACGGGGTCGATGTCGGTGCCCTCGTTCAGGCACAGGTAGCTGCCGGAGGACAACCCCCCCATCAGGTCCCCCACGATGGACCGGGCCTCCTCCATCGTCTCCACGTGCCCCAGGATCCCGCTGAGGATCAGGGCCACGGGGCGATCGAGGTCCAACCGCTCCCCGGCGGCCCGCAGGATCGCCCCGGGATCGCGGAGGTCCGCCTCCACGTAGCTGGTTTCCCCCTCGGGGGTGCTGGTGAGAAGGGCGTTGGCGTGCATGAGCACCAGGGGATCGTTGTCCACGTAGACCACCCGGGCGTCCGGGGCGACCCGCTGGGCCACGTGGTGGGTGTTGTCCGCCGTGGGCAGCCCGGTGCCGACGTCCAGGAACTGGCGCATTCCCGCGTCGCGGGCCAGGAAGCGGATCGCCCGTCCCAGGAAACGCCGCGATTCCCGGGCGATCTCCACGATGCCGGGGAAGACCTCGCGGTACCGGTCCCCGGCGATCCGGTCCACCTCGTAGTTGTCGGTGCCCCCCAACCAGTAGTTCCAGATCCTCGCCGAGTGCGGCACCGAGGTGTCGATCTTCGACACCGGGTCCCGGCGCGGGTCGGACGACTCCGTCACGTGATCATCTCCTGCCGTTCCGCCGATCGGGCGGCCGGCCCGGGGGCCCGGGTGCGGGCTCCGGGACGCCGACCGGCCCCGGACCCCCGATCGTAGGCGTCCTCGCCCCCCGGTGCCGCTTCCCGACGGTGTCGGGGCGGGTTCCGCGCGCCCCGGTCCACCGGTTCGGCGGAGCGGTCCCGGTCATCCCCTCGGCACCCGCAGCCGGTCCCAACTCGTCCGTCCGGGGATGCCGTCGGCGTCGGCGCCGGTGAAACCCAGCTTGCGCTGCCAGGCCGCGTAGGACCGGCGATCCGCCTCGGACCACCGGGGGCCGGGACCCACCCGGTAGTGGGAACAGCCCTCCTCGACCAACCGACGGCCCATGCGGGTGATGATCGGGGAGTCGGTGCCGACCCGGAAGAACGAGGCCCCGGGGAACGGCTCGTGGGAGACGGGGGCGGATCGCTGCGCGGGAATGGTCAGGCGCTGACCGGGGTGGATCGTGTACGGGGCGGGGATGCGGTTGGCCTGCGCGATCTGCTGCCAGGTCACCCCGGGGTACGCCGTGGCGATGCCGGAGAGCGTCTCCCCGGCGCGCACGGTGTGGGTGGTGCTCCCGCCGGACCCGCCCGAACCCCCGCCCGACGGCCGGGGCGCGCCGGCGCGCACCCACGAGGTCAGGGCGGGGCCCGGGCAGGCGGTGGCGAAGCCGTCGGCGTGCCGGGCGATCTCGTCGCCCGCCGGGCCCTCCCCGCGGCAGTGCTCGATCGCGTCCCGCATGCCGTGGAGTTGGGCGTCGGGCGGTTCGGTCAGGCCGGAGGCGCCGAGCAGCGCGCAGACCGCGTAATGGGCGTCGTTGAGCGAGGTGTTGCCGTTCGCCGCGTTCCGACGCTCCAGACCGCGCCCCTCGTAGACGGTGCCGTGGGTGCAGACCACGAAGGAGTAGGCGATGTCGGACCAGCCGTTGCCGTCCATGTGCTGGGCCTGCAACGAGCGGACGTAGCCGGGGCAGCCGTCGTGCGGCCGGTCGGAGTAGGCGGTGCCCAGGTAGTGCACCTTCACCCCGAGTCGGGCCCTGCCGTACGGAGTCGCCCCGGCGGGGGTCCGAAAGGCACGCGCACCCCACCCGGACCGGGACACCAGGTCCATGTCGATCTCTCCTCGGGTCGTCGGGCGATCGTCGGTCGCGCGGCGTACGGCGGGAGATGCCCCGGGGGCCGGTGCTCATGCCGCACTGTCGGCCCAAGCGGGGCTAATTACTCCGAAGGGGTGAAATCGACGTGTGGAAATCAGGTGTAGAGGTAGAAGCCCGCGCCGGTCTTGCGACCCAGGCGCCCGGCCGCGACCATGCGCTGCAGGAGCGGGGGCGCGGCGTACAGGGGCTCCTTGAACTCCTCGTACATCGAGTCGGCGACCGAGGCGACGGTGTCCAGCCCGATCAGGTCCGCCAACCGCAGCGGCCCCATGGGGTGGGCGCACCCCAGCTCCATGCCGTTGTCGATGTCCTCCCGGCTCGCGGCCCCGGACTCCACCATCCGGATGGCCGACAGCAGGTAGGGGATCAGCAGCGCGTTCACCACGAAACCCGAGCGGTCGGCCGCCCGGATGGCGTGCTTGCCGAGCACGTCGGTGACCAGCGTCTCCGCCCGGGTCACCGTCTCCTCGGAGGTGGTCAGGGCGGGGATCAGCTCCACCAGCTTCTGGACCTGGGCGGGATTGAAGAAGTGGATGCCCACCACCTGACCGGGCCGGGAGGTGGCCACCGCCAGCTTCACCAGTGGGATCGAGGAGGTGTTGGAGGCCAGGATGGCGTCCGGCCGGGTCACCACCTGGTCCAGAACCTGGAAGATCTCGGTCTTGACCTGCTCGTTCTCCACCACGGCCTCGATCACCAGGTCGCGGTCGGCGAACTCGCCCAGGTCGGTGGTGAAGCCCAGCCGGGCCTCCGCGGCGGCCCGCTCCTCCTCGGTGAGCTTGCCGCGTTCGGCCGCCCGGGCGAACGAGTTCGCCAGACGGCTGCGTCCCAGCTCCAGGGCCTCACCGGTGGTCTCGGCGACCTTCACCTCCAGCCCCGCCCGTGCGCAGACCTCGGCGATGCCGGCGCCCATCTGGCCGCATCCGACCACTCCGACGCGCTTGATGTCGGTCACTCCGTGCCCCTTCGCTGTTCGGGAAAGCGGCGGCGGGCGGGATCACCGGCCCGTCGCACCGCCCCCGACGGTACTCGGTCGGGGACGGCGGACACGCGAAGGGGTTCCGGCGGGGAACCCGCCGGGGCCGCCCCGACCGGGTGGGACCCGATC
>NZ_VKHS01001359.1 GCF_014141525.1 Streptomyces calidiresistens | reverse complement strand
GGCGGGGCCGGCGGAACGGGCCGGAGCGACCCGGCCGGTCGACGAGGGACCGGGGGGACTCGATGAACTCGACGAACTCGATGAACTGGGTGACGACTCAGCAGTCCCGCAGTTCCGGTGACTGGTTGAGCAGCTGGCCCCGGATGGAACGGAACCGGTCCAGGCGCTCGTCCACCGTCGGGTCCAGCGGGAAGACCGCCACCCGGTGGCAGTTCTGGAAGGCCAGGCGGACACCGAAGTGACGCTCCAGCGAGCCCCGGATGGCGTCGCTGGCCAGCGCCCGCAGCAACTGGCCACGGGCCTGCTCGCTGGGGGGCGGGGTGGTGTTGTCGGCGAATTCGCCACCGTCCACCTGCAGGCGGGCGACCAGGTTGCTGATCATCTCCCAGGCGTAGGGGAGGGAGGTACGGACGCAGTCGACGAAGGCGGCTTCGTCGACCTCGCCTCGCTCGGCCTGCTCCAGGAGCGCCGGTGAGACGTCGAGCGACATGGGGTTCTCCTCTCGCGACCCCCGCGACGGGGGCCTGACGGACGGGCCGGGAACGCCGCTCCCCCGATCACCGACGGACCGACCGGAACGGAATACGGATACTCCACGCCGTTCGGCACCACCCACAGGTGATCATCGGTGATCAAACGAATTCGGACGGCGACGCCCCCGGGGACACCGTACGACCCCCTGACCGGCAATGTCAGTGGAATGAGCACATAACTGGCCACGATCGGAACCATCCGTTCTCATCCGATCTGCTGTCATATCGCATGAGCACCACGGGTGTTCGTGAGTCGCCCCGGTCCCTCCCCACCCGTCTCTTATACAAATC
>NZ_VKHS01001358.1 GCF_014141525.1 Streptomyces calidiresistens | reverse complement strand
GTGCGCGGGTCGTGCGGGTGTGGCGGGGGCCGCGGGAACGGCGGGAGGAGCGGGGAAGCGTGCCTGGTGACTGGTCCAGACACGGGTGGGGTTCACGGGCGGCGGGGCGGAGTTGCCCCACACCGGGTGCCGGGCGGCCCCGTCGATCGGCCGGCCTGCGGACCACATGGACAGGGCGCCGAGGACGGGGCTCAACGCCTCGCCGGCCCGCGAGAGGCGGTAGGGCTGTCCGGTGCCCTCGGTCGTCACCAGGCCGTCGTCGATGAGTTGCCGCAGGTGGGGGTAGATGTTGTTCCAGAAGCCGGTGGGCATCACGAGGCCGGCCAGGGCCAGGGCGGTGGCTTCCTGTCGTGACTTGAGAACCCAGAGGATCGCGGGAGCCTGCCTGCGGGTGAGGAGGGCGAGGGTGTCCTCGATCTGCTCGATCGCGGCGAGCGGCTGTTCCGGCTTCTCCAGGTGCTGTTCGGCCCACCTCGCCATCCGGGGGAGCACCGGGAGGAGCTGTTGGCCGCGGGGGGTGAGGCCGTAGGTGACGTGGCGGGCGGAGTGCTCGGTGCGTTCGGCCAGGCCCGCGCTGCACAGCGAGCGGATCTTGGAGTGCAGGTGGCTGGTGTGGAGGTACGGGAGCTTGGCCACGATCTCCTTGTAGCGCCGGGGAGTCCGGTTCAGGGTCAGCAGGACCCGCACGTTCCACCGTGGGGTGATCATCTGGAGGGCTTCGGTGACCCGGGCGACATCGGCGGCGTCGGCGGGCGGCAGACCGGTGGTGACCAAGGGGGTGAACTCCTGATGCGCGAAGGGCCGGGCCCGGGCGGGTCAACGGC
>NZ_VKHS01001357.1 GCF_014141525.1 Streptomyces calidiresistens | reverse complement strand
GGGGGACGGGGACGGCGGGGGCGTCGTGCGGTACGCGGCCAACCTCGGCTGGCGGGACGTCCCCCTGGGCCGACTGCTGGCCGAACGCCTGGCCGGCATCCCGGTCGCCGTCGGGCACGACGTGCGGGCCGGCGGCCTGGCCGAAGGGCTGCTCGGTGCCGGTCGGGGTGCCTCCCGCTTCCTCTTCGTCGCCCTGGGCACCGGCATCGCCGGCGCCATCGGCATCGAGGGCCGGGTCGAGGCCGGCGCGCACAGCGGCGCCGGCGAGATCGGGCACATCGTGGTCCGTCCCGACGGTCCCCTCTGCGGCTGCGGGCAGCGCGGCTGCCTGGAGACACTGGCCTCCGCCTCGGCCGTGGGCCGGGCCTGGGCCGCCGCCTGCGGGGACCCGGCCGCCGACGCCGCCGACGCCGCCCGGGCCGTGGCGGCGGGTGACCCCCGGGCGCTGCGGGTGTGGCGGGAGGCCGTGGACGCCCTCGCCGACGGCCTGCTGACCGGGATCACCCTCCTCGACCCGGAGGTGGTGATCATCGGCGGCGGCCTGGCCCGCGCCGGTGACCTCCTCCTCGACCCGCTGCGCGGGGCGCTGCGCGAGCGGATCACCTTCCAGCACCCGCCGGCCCTGGTGCCGGCGGAGCTGGGGGACGCGGCCGGTTGTCTGGGCGCGGGGCTCCTGGCCCGCGCCCGGGTCGCGACCGACCGGCCCGCCCCGAAACCGACCCCGCCGGGAACGGGGGTTCCGGCGGGGTCCCGGGGGGCCGCCCCCGGGCCCGACACCCCCGCCGGGACCCGGCGGGGGCCCGACCTCCCCGCTCCCCGCACCAC
>NZ_VKHS01001356.1 GCF_014141525.1 Streptomyces calidiresistens | reverse complement strand
CGTCACCCGCCTGGAGGTGCGCACCGGCTCCTCCGTGCCGGGCTCCCTCGCCCTGGGCGCCGTCGACGACCCCGACCTCACCCGGGCGGTCGCCGCCGACATCGGCCGCCGCCTGGTGGCCCGCGGCGTCACCCTCAACTGGGCGCCCTCCGCCGACGTCAACTCCAACCCCGACAACCCGGTCATCGGCTCCCGCTCCTTCGGCGCCGACCCGGAGCTGGTCGCGCGGCACACCGTCGCGTACGTCGAGGGACTGCAGTCCGCCGGCGTCGCCGCCTGCGTCAAGCACTTCCCCGGCCACGGCGACACCGACGTGGACAGCCACCTGGCGATGCCCCGCATCGGCGTGGACCGCGACACCCTGACCGCGCGCGAGCTGCTGCCCTTCCGGGCCGCGATCGCCGCCGGCACCCGCAGCGTGATGAGCGCGCACATCCTCGTGCCCGCCCTCGACCCCGAGCTGCCCGGCACCCTCAGCCCCGCCGTGCTCACCGACCTGCTGCGGGCCCCGGTCGCCGAGGGCGGCCTCGGCTTCGACGGGGTCGTCGTCACCGACGGCATGGAGATGGACGCGA
>NZ_VKHS01001355.1 GCF_014141525.1 Streptomyces calidiresistens | reverse complement strand
CGTATGTGATCTTCACGTCGGGTTCGACGGGTCGGCCGAAGGGGGTGGTGGTCGGTCACGGGGCGTTGGCGGCTCATGTGGCGGCGGCGCGGGAGTGCTTCGCGATCACCCCCGGGGACCGCGTGCTCGCCTTCTCCTCCTTCTCCTTCGACGCCTCCCTCGACCAGCTGCTGCCGGCGCTGACCGGCGGCGCGACCGTCGTCCTGCGCCCCGACGAGCAGTGGGAGCCCGGCCGGATCCCCGGGATCGTCGCCCGCCACGGCATCACCGTCGCCAACTTCCCGCCCACCTACTGGGCCGAACTGGCCGGTTCCCTGACCGGCGCCTCGGCGACCCGCCTGGCGGCCACGCTGCGGCTGCTGATCCTCGGTGGCGAGGCGATCCCGCCCGCCGCGCTGGCGACCTGGCGGCGGCACCTGCCCGGTGTCCGGGTGGTGAACGCCTACGGTCCGACCGAGACCACGGTCACCGCCACCGTCCACGACGTGGTCGACGCCGAGGGCACCCGACGGGTGCCGATCGGCCGGCCCCTGGGCTCCCGCCGGGCCCTGGTGGTGGACACCGAGGGGGAGCCGGTGCCGGTGGGCATCCCCGGTGAACTGCTGATCGGCGGGCCGGAGCTGGCCCTCGGCTACCTCGGCCGGCCGGCCCTGACGGCGGAACGCTTCGTGCCCGACCCCTACGGGCCGCCCGGTGGGCGTGCGTACCGCACCGGGGACCTGGTGCGCCGGCTGCCCTCGGGGGACCTGGAGTTCCTGGGCCGTACCGACGACCAGGTCAAGATCCGGGGCTTCCGGGTCGAGCCCGGCGAGATCGAGGCCGTCCTGGCCG
>NZ_VKHS01001354.1 GCF_014141525.1 Streptomyces calidiresistens | reverse complement strand
CCCACCCCACTCCATCCGTCCCGTTCCGTCCGCCGTCGCGCCGCCCCTCCCGGGCCGCGCCCCGACGCCCCCGGAGAGCCCGGCCATGTCCCAGCAGCCCCCGCCCGACGACCGGCCCGCAGCCGACGCCCACGCCGCCGGGGACGCCCCCGACGCGCCCGGGGTGATCCGCTGGGAGCGGGATCCCGACGACGGCTCCGGGGCCGGGGTCGTCACCCTGGTGCTCGACGACCCCGCCCGCACGGCGAACACGATGAACCCCGATTTCACCGCCGCGCTCACCGCCGCCGTGGACCGGCTGGAGGCCGAGCGCGACACGATCACCGGTGTGATCGTCACCTCCGGGAAGCCCACCTTCTTCGCGGGCGGGGACCTGCGCCGCCTCGTGGGGATCGGCCCCGACCGGGCGGGGGAGATCTTCGACGGCGCGATGACGATCAAACGCGCCCTGCGCCGCCTGGAGACCCTCGGCCGTCCGGTGGTCGCGGCGATGAACGGCAGCGCGCTGGGCGGTGGGTACGAGATCGCCCTCGCCTGCCACCACCGTCTGCTGCTCGACACCCCCGGGTGCCGGGTGGGCCTGCCGGAGGTGACCCTGGGCCTGTTGCCCGGCACCGGCGGGGTGGTGCGCTCGGTGCGCCTGCTGGGCATCACCGGGGCGCTGTCCACGCTGTTGCTGGAGGGCCGCCGGTACCGCCCGAGCCGCGCCCTGGAACTGGGCCTGGTGGACGGGGTGGTGGACGACCCCGCCGAACTGCTCTCCCGCGCCCGCGCGTGGATCGCGGCGCACCCCGACGCCCGGCAGCCCTGGGACGCCCCCGATCACCGCATCCC
>NZ_VKHS01001353.1 GCF_014141525.1 Streptomyces calidiresistens | reverse complement strand
TAAGAGACAGGGCGGGGACCGTGACGACCGGGACGACCGGGGTGACTCCGGCACCGGCGGGGGCCTGTGGAGCCGCCGGCAGCCGGGTCGTCAGGGCGGCGGGTTCGGGGAACGGCGCCAGGACCGGCCCGGCGGTCGCCCCGGTCCGCGCTGGGACCCCGCCGATCCGATCCAGCGGCACGCCCGGTACGCGGTGCTGGCCGGTATGTGGGGTGTGTTCGCCGCGCTGCTGGGCTGGGACTGGCTGGCGCTGTTCCTGGCCGCCTTCGGCCTGTACTGGGGCATCGACTCGCTGCGCGGGGGCGCGCTGTCGGGGAAGAAGGCCGCGCCGACGGGCCCGGCGAACCGCGTGGAGGCGGTCGACCCCGAGCCCGCCCGGAGCGCCGCGGGCGAGGGGTACGGGACCCGGCCGGGCGGCGCGGGGGACGACCGGGGGCCGAAGGATCCCTCGCGGCGTCCGCAGACCCTCTCGGCGATCGCGGGGGTGGTGCTCTCGGGGATCGCGCTGGCCGTGGTCGCGGCGGTGTTCACCGTGCAGATGGTCTACAAGGATTACTTCGACTGCGTGGAGGACGCGTTGACGATCCCCTCCCGCGAGGCGTGCGAGGAGCTGCTGCCGGAGCCCCTGCGGGAGGTCTTCTCCGAGAACGCCTGAGTCCCCGCCCCGGCGACGGCCGGGTGAGGGCTCCCACGATCGGCTTCGGGCCGGCCACCGCTGGCGGTGGCCGGCCCGAAGCCGTCATCGGCGCGGGGGGTCGGCGGGGGTGCCGGTCGACGCGGACGGGCCGGCGTCGGGCGCGTCGCCCCCGGTGGGGGTGTCGGCCGTGTCGAGGGC
>NZ_VKHS01001352.1 GCF_014141525.1 Streptomyces calidiresistens | reverse complement strand
GGTACTACTACACCGAGAGCCGGGTGCACGGGGAGACCGGCAACCCGGGTGAGCCGGTGGTCGCCACCGGTGGTCTGCGGCTGACCGTGGACGAGACGCTGCGCCCGGCGGACGGGGTGACCCCGCAGGGCGTCATCGATCTGTCCCTGGACCTGAGCGTGGGGGTTCTGGCCGTGGAGCGGCAGGCGGTGCCCGACGGGGAAGCGGGGGAGACCGCGCCGGGTGGGACCGGGCCGGGGGAGACCGTGCCGGAGGACGGCGCCCCGGGGGATGACGCACGGGAGGACGGCGCCCCGGAGGACGGGGTCGGGGAGGCCGCGGCCGCCCGGACACCCGTGACGGTGGGCACCACGGAGCGCGTGGAGGCGAACCGATGAGCACGTCGTGGAACGGCGCCGGTCACGACGCCTTCGCGCCCTCCGTCCCGGGGACGGCGGGGCGGTCGGGGGGCCGGGAGCCGGAACCCGCCCGCCCGCGTCGCCGCTTCGAGCCCTCCCGGCTGTTGTTCGGTCTCGGGCTGCTGGCGCTGGCCGCCGGGGTGGCCGGTCGGGTCGCGGGCCGCTCGCCGGTGCCGCTGTCGGTGCTGTTCTTCGCGTTGCCCGTGCTGCTGCTGTTGACGGGAGTGGTCGCGTCGCTCACCCACCGGGTGCGGTCCCGACGGAACCGGTCCCGCCCGCCCGGCTGAGGGCCGCCCCCTGCGGCCGCGCCACGGGCGGGGGTATGCCCGGCTGCGGGGGGAACGGAGGGAAATCCTCCGGAACGCTCCCCGGCGCGCGGGGTGCGCGTTACGCTCCCGACGGAACGTCAGGCGCGGGGGTGGGCCCATGGGCACGACGGAAC
>NZ_VKHS01001351.1 GCF_014141525.1 Streptomyces calidiresistens | reverse complement strand
CTCCCCGCGCCGTTCCCCCGCCAGGTGGGCGGTGTCGCAGGAGAACAGCAGCAGGTGCCGGCCGTCCACGGTGACCGACTGCGGCACCTCCAGGTGCGCGAACCCCGCGCCCGGCGCGCTCAGCGGCTCCCGCACCGTCCAGACCTCCAGGTCCGGGGAGGTGGCGTGGCCGACGACGCCCCGATCCCGCGGGTCGGCGGGCACCCGACCGTCCGCGCCCGGGGTGTCGCGTCCGGTCCGGGCGGTGATCAGCATGTGCCACCCGTCCCCCGACGGGTCCGGGAACACCCACGGGTCGCGCCAGGCCTCCTCGTGCCAGGTCCCCTCGGCGAGGGTCTCGTAGCGCAGCGGGTCGGCGGTCGTCAGCGCGGCCGGCGACCGCTCCCAGGTGACGAGGTCGGTGGACCGGGCCACCCCGATCGTCTCGATGTTCGAGGCGGACCCGGCGTCGGGGAACCGGGAACCGGTGTAGAACATCCGCCACACCCCGTCCGGGCCCCGCACGACACTGCCGGTCCAGGTGGCCGTCTCGTCGAAGGCCCCGGGGCCGCCGGGCCCGAGCACCGGCCCCCGGTCCGACCAGGTCCGCAGGTCCGTGGAGACGGCGTGCCCGATCACGGCGTTGCGGTGCCGCAGGTCCGGGTCGCCGAGCGAACGCGGCGCGTGCAGGTAGAAGAGGTGGAACAGGTCGCCGGAGTCGGCGATCCAGAAGTCCCAGACCCAGTGGTCGTCCAGGGCGAAGGTCACGGAGCTGCTCGATTCGGTGTGAGGGAGCGGACGGCGTCGGCGCGCGCCGACGCCGTCCGCGCGGCGGGGAGCCGGGGCGGGTGCGGGTGGTGCGG
>NZ_VKHS01001350.1 GCF_014141525.1 Streptomyces calidiresistens | reverse complement strand
CCGGCCGCACCCCCACCACCCGTCCCCGCCGCGCACACGGAACATCACGAAACGGAGTCGACATTCCGCTTTCTCCTCCCCGCCCGAACGCCGGGTGGTGGAGTGCTCTCTCCACGCGATACGGAGCGGCCCCGGGGACGGGCCGTTTTCTCCAGGGGGGAGAACCCGATGATCAAGCGCGCCCGCATACGGATGATCGGCCGACGAGCGGCCCTCGGCACCGCCGGGCTGCTCCTGCTGACGGCCTGTTCGACCGCCGGCGCCGAGCCGACACCGACCGTCACCGAAACGGTCACGGTCACCGAGACCGTGACGGCGGCCCCCGAGAGCATCGAGCCGCAGACCGGCCGGAGCCTGGAGAAGGCCGTGCGGGCCGCCGAATCCGCCGGGTACGAGGTGGCCTCGGAGAACGCCAACAAGGGCGACGGCACCCCCGGGGACGACTGGCAGGTCTGCTTCGAGGAGATCGGGTACGGGTCCGTCACCTACGGAGCGGTCCAGCCCGGGGCGCTCTGTCCGAAGAAGCCCGGCGACCCGGTCCTCTGGCCCGAGGTGCCGAAGGTCACCGGCATCACCTACGCGGCGGCGGTCGAGAAGTTGGCCGGGCTCGGGGGGAAGAAGCCGAAGACCGAGTCCGCATACCTGGACGTCTCCCTCACCGCCACCGAGGTCCGGGAGAACGGGGACGAGCACACCGTCTGCTTCCAGTCCCCCGCCGCCGGGAAGGACCTCCGGCCGGACACCTCGGTGACCCTGACCGTGGCCGAGGGCACCTCCTGCCCGGCGGCGAGCGGCGGGTACCTGGACGAGAGGAACGACCCCTCGTACACCCCGCCGCCACC
>NZ_VKHS01000135.1 GCF_014141525.1 Streptomyces calidiresistens | reverse complement strand
CGCCGGCGCCGGGGGGCGGGGGGCCGTCCCCGGACGCCGCCGCGGGGCGCGGAACCGTGCTCTGGGACACGGGCGGACCTCTTCTCCTGCGTGTCGTGTGCGGTGGTGCTCCCGTCCGCCGGGCGGTGGCGCACCCGTGACCGGCGGACACCGCCCCGTCTCCGGGTGCGGTGTCCGCCGGGCGCGCCGGGGGACGTCCGGCGGGGGACCGGCCGGCGGGCCGGGTGCGGTCAGGCTTCGTCCTCCAGCAGCTCCAGGTACCACTCGCGCAATTCGTCACCGCCGTTGCGGCGCCACTCGGCGACCGCGTTCTGCATGTCGCTGATGGAGGCGCGACCGCGCGTCACGTCGTCCTCGAGATCCTCGAAGGCGTCGCCGAGGTTGGCGAAGCGGTCGGGCTCCTGGATCTGCCGGCCGTAGAAGAGCGGCTCGCGCACGTGGGGCATCTGCCGCTGGTGCCACCCGCACTTGTCCTCCACCACCCGGGGCTGGTCGGGGTGGGCGACGGCGGCCTCGGGGGAGGCGATGAAGACGTAGGTCTCGGGCTGGACCTCGACGGTGCCCTGCTCCGTGCGGACCGGCACGCCGTCCTCGACGGTGTAGTGGGTCCGCTCGATGCCGTAGTTGCGCAACCGGTTCTCGTAGGTGCCGTAGGGGGCCGCGCAGAGATTGGCCAGTTCCAGGGCGTCGCGGATCCGGTCCTCGGAGAGGTTGCGGTTGACGAAGGTCCAGATGTTGGCGCCGTTGCCCGCCCAGATGACGGGGTCGCCGCCGTCGTGGGAGAAGAAGTCCATGGCGTTGATCCGGAAGTCCGGGTTGCCGCCGGTGACCTGCTCGCTCACCAGGCCGTGCCACATGCCCTCGCCCTGGGCGAGCATCAGGGTCTCGCCGGCGGCGAAACGGCTCTGGGCGTCGCCCTGGGCCGCCACGGAGTCCGGGTGGACGACACCGGCCTCGAAGAGCTTGCGGCTCCACTCCAGGGCCTCGAGGTAGGCGTCCTCCTCATTGCGGTGGATCAGGGTGTCGCCCTCGCGGCGCCAGTACTGGGGGCGCGAGGGGAGGACGCCGAAGTAGACGAAGGCGGCCCATTTGAAGTCGTCGCAGGCCCAGACGCGGTTGCGGGCGGAGGTGATGTCCTCGGCGAAGTCGAGGAACTCGTCGAGGGAGCCGGGCGGGGTCCAGCCGTTGGCCTCGAAGATGTCCTCGCGGTAGAAGGGCACCACACCGCCGATCACCGGCTGCGGCATCGGCAGGCCGCGCAGGGCGCCGCCGAAGATGGACGCCTGCCAGGCGGGGGTGGGGATCGCCGCGAGGTTCGGGTAGTCCAGGACCGCGTCACCGGACAGGTGGGGGCCCAGGTCGGCGAAACGCTGCTCGATGGCCCGGGGTATCTGTCCGCGCAGTTCCCAGCCGGGGACGCAGACCAGGTCGGGGATGTCGCTGCCGGCGAGCACCGTGCCCAGCTTCTCGCCGTAGGTGTTGCCGTCCTGGGTCTGCCAGGTGACGGTCAGGCCGACCCGCTCGTCCATGGTCGTCCAGTACTCGTTGCCGGCCCGCGGCGGAGTGCCCCACAGGGGGGTCATGGCGGTCAGTTCCCCGCCGCTGCCCTTGGGCTCGGGGACGGACACCCCCAGGTCGTCGACCTCGATGTAGCGATGGTAGCCGGGAACGGAGCCGTCGACGGAGGGGATGTCCGGCTCGACCGCCATCCCGGACGGCCGGTGGGTCGGAAGGATCTGCCGAGCCTGCTCCTCGGTGACCCGGCCCTCGCCACCGCCGCCTCCACCGCCGTTGCCGCCCGAGCCACAGGCCGTCAGAAGGGGGACGCCGCCCACGCCCGCCGCTGCGGCGACGGCGGTGGAGGCGAGGAACGATCTCCGACTGGGCGCGGAGGAGGTCTTGGGCATGGCGTCAACCCTTCAGAGCGTCATTGCTGATACCGCGCAGGACCCGGACCGGCACGGTGGTCGAAGCGCTTCGATGTTGCGCAGAGGTTAAGTCGGCGCAGCAGGCAGCACAAGAGATGTCCCCAAGAAATCTCATGGCCGCACGGAAACACACGTCCCTGTCGCCACGTCTCGCCCCACGGTCGACACCCGGAAGGTGCCGTCCGGTGTCTTGACATTCGCGTCGCGAGCGGTTGAGCATCGAAGCGCTTCAATGATCCGGTTCGGCGGGTCCGCCCGATTCCGCGCCCCGCCCCGCGCCGGGCCGCGGTCGGCGGGGCCGCCGCCGCGGCGAGAGGAACCTTCCCCGTGACTTCCGAGCAGCTTCCGTTCCGTGACCCGCGCCGGGAGGACGGGGAACGGGCCGCCGACCTGCTGGGGCGCCTGACGCCCGAGGAGCGGCTGTCCATGCTGCACCAGTTCGCCCCGGCGGTGGAGCGACTGGGAGTCGCGGCCTTCCGCACCGGACAGGAGGCGCTGCACGGTGTCGCCTGGATGGGCCCCGCCACCGTCTTCCCGCAGGCCGTCGGCCTGGGGGCGACCTGGGACGAGGAACTGCTGCGGGAGATCGGCGAGGCGGTGGGACGGGAGCTGCTGGCCATGCGGAGCCGTGACCCCCGGGTGGGCCGGAACGTCTGGTCCCCCACCGTCAACCTGCTGCGCCATCCGCTGTGGGGCCGCAACGAGGAGGGGTACTCCGAGGACCCGCGACTGACCGCCGCCCTGGCGACCGGCTACACCCGGGGATTGCGCGGGGACCACCCCGACCGGTGGCGCACCGCCCCGATCCTCAAGCACTGGCTGGCCCACAACCACGAGACCGACCGCGACACCGCCTCCACCTCCGTGCCGCCCCGAACGCTGCACGAGTACGAGCTCCCCGCCTTCCGGGGCCCGGTGCGCGCCGGCGCGGTGGCGGGGGTGATGCCCGCGTACAACCTGGTCAACGGCCGACCCAATCACCTCTCCCCCCTGCTGGAGACGGAGCTGCGGACCTGGACCGACCTGCCCCTGGTGGTCTGCTCCGACGCCGGCGCCCCGACCAACATCGCCGGCTCCGAGGCCTACCACCCCGACCACGCCTCGGGGCTGGCCGCCGCCCTGCGGGCCGGCGTGGACAGCTTCACCGACCACGGCGAGGACGGCGGCCCCACCCTGGAGCGGCTGCGCGAGGCCCTGGAGCGCGGCCTGATCGAACAACGCCACATCGACACGGCCCTGCTGCGCCTGCTGGGGATGCGGGTGCGGCTGGGCGAGTTCGACCCGGACGGCGGCCCGTTCGCCGATCCGGCGGAGCACGCCTTCGACACCCCCGCCCACCGGGCGCTGGCGCTGCGGGCGGCGGAGGCGGCGATCGTGCTGCTGCGCAACGAACCGCCGGTCACCGACGGGGAGGGGGCGGGCACCCCGATGCTGCCGCTGCCCGCCGGAAGCCGGATCGCGGTGGTCGGACTCCTGGCCGACGAGTGCAAGCTCGACTGGTACAGCGGCACGCTGCTGCACCGCTCCACCCCGCTGGACGGGCTGCGGGACCACCCCGGCATCGCCTCCGTGACGTACGCCGAGGGCACGGACCGGGTGCGGCTGCGCTGCGCGGACGGCTGGGTCACCGTGCCCGGCGCGTCCACCGGGCCCACCGACGGTCCCGAGGCCGCCGACGCCGGGGCGCTGGACCCGGCGCTGCTGCGCGGACGCACCGACCTGCCGCCCCTGGCCGTCGGCCCCCGGGAGGGGGCGCGGGACCTGCACCTGGTCGACTGGGGCGGGGGCGCGCTGACCCTGCGGGCCGGCTCCGGCGCGGCGGGCCGGTATCTCTCGGTGGCCGAGGACGGTCTGGTGCGGGCCTCGGCCCGGCAGCCGGGCGGGTGGGTGGTACAGGAGGTCTTCACCGCCGAGCCGATCGGAGCGGGGCCGGACGCCGAGCCGGTCGGTGCCGGGCCCGGGGACGCCGGACCGGTGCTGCTGCGACACCGGGGCACCGGCAGGCCGTTGGTCGCGGCCCCGGAGGGACTGCGGGTGGCCGGTGAGGGGGAGGAGCCCACCCCCTTCACCGTCGAGGTCGTCGCCCGGGGCACCGAGGAGGTGGCCGCCGCGGCGGCCGGCGCGGACGCCGTGGTCGTGGTGGCGGGCAACGATCCGCACATCAACGGCCGGGAGACCGAGGACCGGGTGACCCTGGCCCTCCCGGAGCAGCAGGACCGGTTGTGGCGGGCGGCCCGGGCCGTCAACCCGCGCACCGTGCTGGTGCTCTCCTCCTCCTACCCCTACGCGGTGACGGAGGCGGCCGCCGAACTGCCGGCCCTGCTGTGGACGGCGCACGGCGGCCAGGCGGCCGGCACGGCGCTGGCCCGGGTGCTGTGCGGGGACGTCTCCCCCGCCGGTCGACTCCCGCAGACCTGGTACGCCTCCGACGCGGACCTGCCGGATCTGCTCGACTACGACGTGATCGGCTCCCGCCTCACCTATCTGTACCACCCGGGTGAACCGCTGTTCCCCTTCGGCCACGGTCTGTCCTACACCTCCTTCGGGCACCGGGAGCCCACCGTGGCCCCGATCGCGGTCGGCGCCGGCGGGACGCTGCGGGTCGAGGTCACGGTGGTCAACACCGGTGACCGGGCCGGCGAGGAGGTCGTCCAGCTCTACACCCGGGCCCTGCCCCCGGGCGGGGACGACGGGCCGGGGCCGGCCCGTCCGCTGCGTGCCCTGGCCGCCCACCGGAGGCTGCGGCTGGAGGCGGGCGAGTCCCGGCGCATCGCGCTGGAGGCACCGGTCGAGGAGGCGCTCGGCCTGTGGGACCCGGCCCGGGGTCGCCTGCGGGTGCCGGCCGGCCGGTACGCGGTGGAGGTCGGGGCCTCCTCGCGCGACATCCGCGCCGCGGTGGAGGTGGAGGTGGTCGGGGAGCCGGCGGCACCCCGGCCGGTCGTGACGGCGGGCCTGGCGGCGGCCGACGCCGACGCGTCGGAGGGTGTCGAGTTGGTGGACCGCGACCGGGAGAGCGGTGACGCCGCCACGCCCCGGGACCCGGCGACGCCGGCCCGGCTGCTGTACCGCGCCTGCGACCTCGGAGCGGCGGGCGCCCCGACGGTGACGGTCACCCTGACGGTCACGGCCGAGGGGGAGCCGGGCCGGGTGGAGTTGCGGGTGGTCGGCGCGGGGTCCGTGGACCTCCCGGTGCCGGCCGGCGCCGACCGTTACGACCACCGACGGGTCACCGCGGAGCTGCCGCTGCCCGAGGGGGGCGACGGCCCGGTGGATCTGGAGGTGATCCTGCACGGGCGGGTGCGGTTCGCCGCGCTGGAGTGCGGGGGCACGAGGGGTGGTGCCGCCGGCGCCGCGTGACCGGTGTGCCCGGCGCCGTCCCCCGGAGGGTTCGCCCTCCTGCTCCGGGGCGGCGGCCGGCGGGGAACGAGCGACGGTGCCGGGCCCGAACGGATCACGGTTCGGACCCGGCACCGTCCCCGGTCACCGAGCCGGACCCACCCCCGGGTCCGGCCGGCGACCCCGGCTCAGTCCTCCGGGGTGAGCAGGCCCCGTCGGTAGGCGGGGACGAGGTTGCGCGGCACCAGGTACTCGCGCCCCTCGATGGTCAGCGGCACCAGGTCCGGCGGGGTCGCCTTCCACTGCGCCCGGCGGTGACGGGTGTTGCTGCGGGACATCTTGCGCTTGGGAACGGCCATGCCGCGCAGCCTACACGAAAACGATTGTCAGAAGCCCGGGGGGAGGAGGCCCTCCCCCCGGGTCCTCACAGCTCCAGGCCGGTCAACACCATGACGCGCTCGTAGGTGTAGTCCTCCATCGCGAACCGCACTCCCTCCCGGCCCACACCGGACTCCTTGACCCCGCCGTAGGGCATCTGGTCGGCGCGGTAGGAGGGCACGTCACCGATGACCACGCCCCCCACCTCCAGCGCCCGGTGGGCCCGGAACGCCGCCTGCACGTCGTGGGTGAACACCCCCGCCTGGAGGCCGTACTTCGAGTCGTTGGCGACGGCGAACGCCTCCTGCTCGTCCCGCACCCGGGTCACCGACATCACCGGGCCGAAGACCTCCTCGCAGCCCAGGCGCGAGTCCGCCGGGACGTTCTCCAGCACCGCGGGGGCCACCGTCGCGCCGTCCTGGGTCCCCCCGGTGAGGAGCTTCGCGCCCCCGTCGACCGCCTCCCGCACCCAGGACTCCACCCGGCGGGCGGCGTTCTCGTCGATCAGCGGACCCACCTGCGTGGCCGGGTCCATCGGGTCGCCGGTGGGAAGCTCCTCCACCGCCGCAACCAGCCGCGGCAGCAGTCGGTCGTACACCGACTCGTGCACGATCGCGCGCTGCACCGAGATGCAGGACTGGCCGCCCTGGTAGTTGGAGAAGGTGGCGATCCGCCGCGCGGCCCACTCCAGGTCCTCCTCCGTGGACCAGTCGGCGAGCACGATCGCGGCCCCGTTGCCGCCCAGCTCCAGGGTGACCCGCTTGCGCGGCACCGAGTCCAGGATCGACCAACCCACCGCGGCCGACCCGGTGAAGGAGATGATCGGCAACCGCTCGTCGCGCACCAGCTCCGGCATCGCCTCGTTGGGCACGGGCAGCACGCTCCAGGCCCCCTCCGGCAGGTCGGTCTCCGCCAGCAGCTCCCCCAGCAACAGCGCGGAGAGCGGGGTGGCGGGGGCGGGCTTGAGGAGGATGGGGGTACCGACCGCGATCGCCGGGGCCACCTTGTGCGCGCACAGGTTCAGCGGGAAGTTGAACGGCGCGATGCCCAGCACCGGGCCGTACGGCACCCGCCGGGTCAGGGCCAGCCGTCCGGTGCCTCCGGGATCGCTGTCCAACCGCTGGGCGGTGCCGCCGTTGAAGCGCCGCGCCTCGTCCGAGGCCCAGCGGAAGACCGACCGGCACCGGCCCACCTCGCCACGCGCCCAGGTGATCGGCTTGCCGTTCTCCGCCGAGATGAGGCGGGCGATCTCCTCGGCGCGCTCCTCGATCCGGGCGCCCACGTGGTCCAGGGCGGCGGCACGGACGTGGGCGGGGCCGGCCGCGAAGGCGGGAGCGACCCGCACCGCCGCCTCGATCGCCGCCTCGACCTGCTCGGCGGTGGGCACGCTCACCTCCCCGACGACGGAGCCGTCGCGGGGGGAGGTCACGGTGAGGGTCTCCCCGCCCGTGGCGGGGCCGCCGGCGAGCCAGAACGGGTGAGGGGAAGTCGTGGTGGTCATCGCGCGAACGCCCTTCCGGTCGGCGGGAGTCGATGCGGGGGCACGGGGCACCCCGGGAGCCGGGTCCGTCGGAACGGCCCCGGCGGGGAATCGCCGGGCAACGCCGGGCCCCCGGCCCACGGTAGGGGCGCCGCCCCGCTCCCATCCTTGTCCGACGCGGCGCACTCCGCACGGCGGGCACGCCGATTCGGCGGGTACGGGCGGCGGGCGACCGGGGGTCCGCCCCGACCGGGGGCCCCGGCTCCGGACCCGGGGCTCAGGAAGCCCGGGAGCGCCCGGTCGGAGCCGCGCCGTCCCCGCCGCGGTCGGGATCGGGACCCGGACCACCCTCCGCGTCGGCGACCTTCAGCGCCAACCACAGCTCCATCCGCACGTCCGGGTCGTCCAGACCTCGCCCCAGAATCTCCTCCACCCGCCGCATCCGGTACCGCAGGGTGTGGCGGTGCACCCCGAGGTCGGCGGCGGCCGCGTCCCACTGGCCGTGCCGGGCCAACCAGGCGCGCAGGGAGGCGACCAGGTCGCCGCGCCCCCGCGCGTCGTGCTCCCGCAGCGGCCGCAACCGGGACTCCGCGAAACCGCGCGCCGCCTCGTCGGAGAGCAGTTCCGCCATGGAACCGTCCACCACCTCGTCGTGCTCCGCGCAGGCCCGGCCCCTCCGCCGGGCCACCACCAGGGCGCGCCGCGCGCGGCGCCGGGCGACGGGCACCTCCCGCGCGGTCACCGGGTCGGAGAGCCCCACCGTCAACGGACCGGCCGGATCCTCCGGGGACCGCGCCGCGGCCCGGCAGACCGCGAGCGCGGCACCGGAGTCCGCGCACAACAGCAGGGTGCCCTCCTCCTCCACGGCGCTCAGCACCGCCTCGCCGGCCCGGGCCGCCGCGGCCTCGGCGGCGGCCACCAGGCGGTCCGCCTCCGGGGACGCGATCACCGGGACGGCGCTCCCGTCCGCCCCCACCGTCGCGGTACCGGGGTGATCGGGCCCCCGGACCGCGACCACGCGCAGCGGGCCCTCCAACAGGGCGCCGAAGACCCCGGAGGCCACCGCCGCCGCGTGTCCGTGCTCCCCGGCGAGCAGCAGGCGCAGCACGGCACCCCCCAGTCGGCGTTCCCCGGCCCGGACGGAGCGCGAGCGATCGGTGAGCAGGGTCAGCACGGCGACCGCCGACTGAACCGCGTACCGGCCGACGGGGTCCGGGGGGCCGTCGGTGCCGATCGCCAACACCGCTCCGGGCGGTTCGGCGTTGCCCAGCGAGTGCAGCTCCACCCGATCGGCCGGTGGTGCGCCGGGGGCATCCTCTTCCGTCGGGGGGGCCACCGGCTCCGGATCGCCGGCGCCCGTGGGCCGCACGTCCGTCCCGCGCCGTGGTGTCCCCTCCTCCTCCGTGGCACCGGGGCCGGCGTCCAGCACGGCGCTGGAGGGCGCCGCGCGACCGGCCAACCGCCGCACCTCCGCGCCGAGGCGTGCGGCCCGCCGCTCCGCCCACGGGGGTGCCACGGCCACCGGCGCCCCGGAGAGATCGTGCAGCGCGGCCCAGCCGTCGAGTCGATGGGCCAGCCGCGCCAGGACCCCGCGCGCGCCGTCCGGACCGGACGCGGCCCGGGTGAGCTCCCGTTGGGCGGCGAACCCGGCGGTGGTGGTCCGGTACTGCTCGGCGGCCAGGGCCGCGGAGACCACCTTGGAGATGGCGATGAAGGGCGTGGGGCGGGGCACCTCCAGCAGGGGCAGCCCCTCCTCCCCGCAGGCCGTCACCAGCCCGGGCGGGGTGGTCGGGTGGTGGATCCCCGGTCCGAACCCGAGACCGACGACGCCGGCGGCGCACAGTCTGCGCACGTACTCCCGGATGCCGTCCGGATCGTCCACCGGCACTTTCAGGCCGGTGGTCAGCAGCAGCTCCCCGCCCTCCAGGTAGGGCACCGGATCGGCCAGTTCGCTGACGTGCGCCCACCGCACCGGGACGTCCAGCCGATCGCCGCCGGTCAGGGGGCGGAGGCCGAGGGCGGGGTGCCGCGCCAGCGAGGCGAGCGTCGGAAACATGCTGGTCCTCGAACGCGGGGACGTGCCGGATGGCCGGGAGGGGGATCC
>NZ_VKHS01001349.1 GCF_014141525.1 Streptomyces calidiresistens | reverse complement strand
ATCTACGGCGGTATCCAGGCGGTCCTGGTGATTCCCCGGGCAGGGGGTCGCCCAGCAGTTCCCGGGGAATCACCAGGACCGCCTGGATACCGCCGTAGATGTTGCTCTGGAGCTGCACCACGATGTGGTGCCGGCGTGCCAGCTCGGAGACGACGAACAGGCCGATCCGCCCATCCCTCAGCAGGTCCTCGACCTCGATCCGCTCGGTGCCGGAGAGCAGGGCGTTCATCCGGATCTGTTCCTCGGGCGGCATGCCCAGGCCCCGGTCCTCGACCTCGATGGCCAGTCCGGCGGTGACGTGCTGGGAGCGCAGCAGCACCACGGTCTGCGGCGAGGAGAAGGTGGTGGCGTTCTCCACCAGTTCCGCGAGCAGGTGGATGACGTCGGCGACCGCGTGGCCGCGCAGGGTTCCCTCGACCGGCGGCACCAGTTTGACCCGGGAGTAGTGCTCGACCTCGGCGATCGCCGAGCGCAGCACCTCGGTCATGCCGACCGGGCGGGTCCACTGTCGGCGGGGGACGGCGCCGCCGAGCACCGCGAGGTTCTCGGCGTAGCGCCGGATGCGGGTGGCCAGGTGATCGACCTGGAAGAGTCCCTTGAGCAGTTCCGGGTCCTCCACCCGGTTCTCCAGCTCGTCCAGTTGCTCGATCTCCCGGTGCACCAGGGACTGCAGGCGGCGGGCCAGGTTGCCGAAGACCTCGACCTTCTCGTCGCTGCCGCCGGCCCGCTCCCGGACCACGGAGGTGGCCCGGGCGATCGCGTCGTGGGCGGCGTACCGGTCCATGGCGATCTCGTGGGCGAGGAGGTCCAGGTTGGTGGCCCCGGCCGGGGATGGCGGCGGG
>NZ_VKHS01001348.1 GCF_014141525.1 Streptomyces calidiresistens | reverse complement strand
GGCGGCGTCCAGGCGGGCGGGGTCCTCCGCGTGGACGAGGAGCAGGCCGTCGAAGGCCGCGAGGGCGGTCATGACGGTGTCGAGGCGTGCGGCGTCCAACGGCGGGAACTCCTCGACGCCGGAGGGCGAGAGGAAGCACTTGAAGCCCATGACCCCGGCCTCGTGCAGGGGACGCAGGTCGGCGGCGTTGTCGGGGACGGCGCCGCCCCAGAAGGCGACGTCCACGGCGGCCCGGGGCCCGGCGACCCGGCGTTTGACGGTGAGGGCCTCGACCGTGGTGGTGGGCGGCAGGCTGTTGAGCGGCATGTCGACGATCGTGGTCACGCCGCCCGCGGCGGCGGCCCGGGTGGCGGTGGCGAAGCCCTCCCAGGGGGTGCGTCCGGGGTCGTTGACGTGCACGTGGGTGTCGACGAGGCCGGGGAGGAGGGCGGTGTCGCCGAGTTCGACGATCCGGGCGCCGGGCGGCGGGCCGGCGTCGTGCGGCAGAACGGCCGCGACCCGCCCCCCGGACAGGACGACGGAGCGGGGACGGGTACCCTCCGGGAGAACGACGCGGGTGGACCGCAGGAGGGTCTCGACGGTGGGCGGCACGACGGAACTCCTGTTCCTCGGGCCCCGGTGTCCCGGGTGCGTCACGGAGGGGACCGGCGCCGGCCCCACGACGAAGGAGTCGGAGGACGGCGGGAAGATCCACTTCAACAGGGTGTTGACGTTCTCCGGAGTGTGGGTGGCCGACGGTTTCGCGTCAAGCCCCACCCGCCCCCGCCGGCGGGAAGACGACGCTTCCGTACCATGGAAGCCCGGTCTTGTTGCACGAAAATCACATCCCTGTCCCGCGAGTCCCCCGC
>NZ_VKHS01001347.1 GCF_014141525.1 Streptomyces calidiresistens | reverse complement strand
GGGTGGGTCGTGTGGGACATGCGGTGGAGTTCCCGTCTGTCGGGGCCGGGTGGGAGGACCGACGCTTCTCCACCACGACCTCTTCATGTGACGTCAGGAAACGTAGAAGGGATGGGCCGGTCCTCAACCGGAGGACCACAGATCGCAGCAATCGGAAAAACCGATACCCCCGACGATCACCGGAAGTTCACCACCGGGCCGCCCGATCCAACACTCCCGCACACCTTCGACCGTTAGGTTCTCCGCCGATCCTCCCGGTGGTGCGCCTCGGGGTGGTCCGGTCCGCCCCGCCGGTGCCGGGCGTAGTGGCGGGCCGCCCGGGCCCGATTGCCGCATCCCCGTGAGCACCAATTGCGGCGTGATCGGGAGTGATCGAAGAAGAAGACGCACCCCGGGGCGGGACAGGCGCGGGGTACGACGGTCGTCCCCCCGGACAGCAGGCGGATCACCTCCCGGGCGATCTCGGCGCGTACGGAGACGAGGGGAGCGGCGGGAAGGGGGGTGACCGCGCGGGGTGCCTCGCCGGCGGGCCAGTGCAGGACCGGATGGGGTGGGGCGGGGGCCGCGGCCAGATTGATCGTCGCCACGTCCATCGGCTCCGGATCCCCGGCGTTCACCCGGGCGTCCAGCAGCCGGCGAACGGTGTCCCGGAGGAGTACGAAGCACTGCAGTTCGGCGTGGTCGATCCCGGTCAGGGCGGCGTCGGGCAGCTCCGTTCCCAGTCGTTTCCGGCAGGAATACAGCCACCAGGCGAGGTGGTTGGGCGAACGGAAGCAGTCCAGCAGTTCACCGGCCACCGGGTGGACGGTGTTGGCGAACTCCAGGGGGAGGGGTTCGCCGTGCAGGGG
>NZ_VKHS01001346.1 GCF_014141525.1 Streptomyces calidiresistens | reverse complement strand
GCATACCCCCCCACCACCCCCACCGGCGGGGTCAATCCGGTGGGCCCGCAGAGCCCCCGGCTGCTCCGTCGGTCGCACCGGCCGCCCCCGCCGGCACCCTGTCGAGCACCCGCCTCAGGGCTCCGTCACGGGTCGTCAACTCCTCGGGGGTGCCGACCTCCGCCACCCGGCCGTTCTCCAGCACCACGACCCGGTCGGCGCGTCGGATGGTGGAGGGACGGTGCGCGATCAGCACCGTGGTGCGGTCCCCGGCGTCGGTCAACACCCCGGCCAGCGCCTCCTCCGCGGCCGTGTCCAGCGCGGCGGTGGTCTCGTCGAGCACCAGCACCCGGGGGTCGGCGAGCAGGGCCCGGGCCAGGGCCACCCGGGCCCGCTGGCCGCCCGAGAGGGTGGCGCCCCGTTCCCCCACGGCACCGTCCGCCCCTCCGGGCAGGTCGGCGGCGATCCGGTCCACCCCGCACCGGCGCGCCACCTCCGCCACCCGCCCGTCGTCCGCGTCGGGGGCGGCCAACCGCAGGTTCTCGGCGAGGCCGCCGTGGAAGAGCGGGGTGTCCTGGCCGACGACGGCGACCGCCCGCCGCAGGTCGGGGTCGGCGATGTCCCGCAGGTCCACCGCGTCCCCGCGCGGGGACACCAACTCGACGCTCCCCTCGGTGGGGTCCCAGAAGCGGGCGATCAGGTGGGCGCAGGTGGACTTGCCCGCCCCCGAGGCACCGACCAGGGCCACGGTGCCGCCGGCCGGTATGTCCAGATCCACCCCGTCCAGTACCGGGGGGCCGCCGTAGTCGAAACGCACTCCCCGGAACCGGACGCCCAGCGGACCGGGAGGCAGGGGAACCGGGTGGGCGG
>NZ_VKHS01001345.1 GCF_014141525.1 Streptomyces calidiresistens | reverse complement strand
CGGCATCCCCCGGGTGCCCGACCCGGCCCGGGGGGCCGGCACCGCCGGGGGGCGCCTGCCCTCCGACATGGCCGCGCGGCTGTCGCTGCGCAAGCGTCAGGTCGCCGTCAGCCTGGAGAAGCGGGGCGCCCGCGACGTGCGCGCCCGGGTGATCCTCGTGCTGGACGCCTCCGGGTCGATGAGCACCCTCTACGCGAGGGGCACCGTCACCGACGTGGTGGAACGCATGGCCGCGGTCGCCGCCCAACTCGACGACGACGGCGGCATGCAGGCGTGGACCTTCGCCTCCTCGCCCGCCCGGCTGCCCGATCTTCGCCCCGGCGAACTGCCGGATTGGCTGCGGCTGCACGTGCGGGTGGGGCAGATGAGCCTGTTCGGCCGTTCCCGCAGGCGCCCGCGCGACCTGGACCCCCGCCAGGTGGACATGCGCGCCGTCGGCATCCAGAACGAGGAGCAGAAGGTCATCTCCGAGATCCGCGCGTACGTGCGGGACGAGCCCTCCCCGCTGCCGACGCTCGTGCTGTTCTTCTCCGACGGCGGCGTGTACCGCAACGCGGAGATCGAACGCGAGCTGCGCGAGGCGGTGGAGGAGCCGATCTTCTGGCAGTTCGTCGGCCTGGGGCGGTCGGACTACGGCGTGCTGGAACGCCTGGACACCCTCACCGGGCGCCGGGTGGACAACGTCGGCTTCTTCGCCGTGGACGACATCGACCATCTCTCCGACGCCGAACTGTACGACCGGCTGCTCTCGGAGTTCCCCGCGTGGCTGACCGCCGCCCGGCGGGCGGGCATCCTGCGCTGAGCCGGGGCGCGGCGCCCGGGGCCGGATGGGGACGGTGCGGTCTCTTATACA
>NZ_VKHS01001344.1 GCF_014141525.1 Streptomyces calidiresistens | reverse complement strand
CACCTGGGGCACGGGGCTCTCCCTTGGGGTCCTCGGGGTTCACCGGCGTCCGGCGGGGCGCCGGTTCGGCGACTCATCCTAGAAAGATCCCGTCCGATCCGGCACACGGCTTTCCGGCGGGCCGTCCCGCGCCCCGTGACGATCCGGAATTTTCCGTGGAACCCGCGTCATGATTCGTTCGCCCTCCCCTCCTTCCTGGTGGGAACGGCGCCGAGGGACGGCGCCGGCACGGGAGGAGAGGCCATGAACGGGAGCGCGACGGAGCGGAACGCGCTGGAATGGCTGGCCGGCGCGGCACCGGAGCCCGCGGTGTGGCTGCGGGCCCTGGAGAGCGCCCCCGATCGCACCGCGCCGCTGCCCTGCGGGCGTCGCTGGGACGTGCTGGTCCTGCCCCCCCGGCTCGGCCCTCCCACGCTGGAGGTGCTGCGCGGGCTCGTGGGCGTGCCGGGGCCGGTGCTGGGGGACGGTGGGACCGGGCGGGTCGGTTTCCTGGTGCCGGTCGGCACGGCCGACTGCTGGCTGGGGACGGGGGTGCGCTGCGCGGGTGCGGGGGAACGGGTGCCGGTCCCGCATCCGGCACGGCGCACCGGTCCCGGTGTGCGGTGGCTCTCGGCCCCCGACGGGACGGGGCGCCTGGTGGATCCCCGTCCGCTGGAACTGGCGATGCACGAGGCGGCGATCCGGACGGTGCCGATCGGACATCGGTGACCGTGACGCCGCGGCACGGCGGCGCCGGGGCGTGCCCGGTGCGGGGGCGGCCGCCCCGGAACGGAGGGGAGAACCCGGGACGGCCGTGTGCCGGGCCCGATCCGGCCCGCCCCGGGGGGAGTGGGGTCGGGGCCGATCGGTCGCGGGA
>NZ_VKHS01001343.1 GCF_014141525.1 Streptomyces calidiresistens | reverse complement strand
GGTCCATGGGGCCGGGGGTGACCCGGGGGAAGTGTGCCGCGACGGCGGCCACGAAGGTCCCCGAGAGATCGACCCCGGCCAGCTCCCGGTAGTGCTTGGCGCCGTGGAACTCGTCCGGGCCGATCAGATCGGCGCGCAGCACGGTGCGGGAGACCAGGCCGGAGACGGTGGAGTTCAGACAGGCCGAGGGGATGAGGAAGTCGTCCCGGGTCCCGAAGACCGACACGCAGGAACCGGGGTCGGCGAGGACGGCGAGGTCGGCGGAGAAGGCGCCGCGCAGCCGGCCGGGGAGGGCGTCGAGCGCCTCCACCAGTTCCCGGGTGATGGCTCCCTTGCCGGTCCAGCCGTCCACGAAGACCACGTCGGCCGGGTCGTGGTGGGCCGCCAGCCATCGCAGGGCGGTGGTGTCGATGCCCCGGCCCCGAACGATGGAGAGGGTGTAGTGCGGCAGCTCCACGCCGTGGGCCAGCCGGGCCCAGCGGCGCATCAGGACACCGACCGGTGTGCCGGCCCGGGCCAGGGAGGCGAGCACGGGGCGGGCGGTGGTGCCGTCGGGGCGGGTGCGGGAGCGTTCGGCGAGCAGGGTGTCGGTGACCGTGGCCACCGCCTGTGCGACGCGGTGGGCGGAGGCGGCCAGCGCGTCGTGGAAGAGACGTTGGTACTCCGGGCTCGGCTGGTACTCCACGGGCAGCGACTCGGCGTAGTGGGCGCCGCCGCTCTGGATGGCCTCCTCGCGCTCCTCGGTGGGGGCCTCCAGGGGCACGCCGGAGAGGTCCTGGAGCAGCCAGGCCACGTCCTCGGCGGGGTAGGAGGAGAACGCCGGGCCGTGCAGCGGCTGCGGCAGGGGGCGGCCGGGGGC
>NZ_VKHS01001342.1 GCF_014141525.1 Streptomyces calidiresistens | reverse complement strand
CTCCTGCCGCCCTCCACCGCCCACCCCCTGGGCACCGACGCGCTCGGCCGCGACATGCTGGCCCGCCTCGGCCACGGCGCCCTCGCCACCCTCGGCACCGCCCTGCTCGTCGGGGCCGCCGCCCTGCTGATCGGCGTCCTCCTCGGCCTGCTGCCGCGCTTCTCCGGCCCCCTGGTCGACACCTTCAACGCCGTCCCCGCCGTCCCCGCCGGGCTGCTGGTCACCGGCCTCGTCGGCCCCGGGCCGACCACCCCGGCCATCGCGGTCGCCGCCGTCGCCTGGACCCCGCTCGCCGCGCACACCTCCGCGCTGCTGCGCCAGGAACGCGCCGCCGCCCACCTCGCCGCCGCCCGGGGGCTGGGGGCCGGACGCGCCCACCTGCTGCGCCGACACCTGCTGCCCGCCGTGCTCCCACCGGTGATCCGGCACTCCCTGCTGCGACTGCCCGGCATCGCCCTGGCCCTGGCCGCCCTCGGCTTCCTCGGCCTGGGAGCCCAACCCCCGTCCCCCGAATGGGGACTGCTGCTCGCCGAGAACCACCCCTACGCCGAACGCGGACCCTGGACCGTCGCCGCGCCGGCCCTCGCCCTCGCCCTGCTGGGCGCGCTGGCGGTCACCACCGCCCACCGCGCGGGCCGGGTCCGACGCGGTCGGCGCGGGGACGCGGACTCCGGGACGAAGGGCGGGGAGGCGGCGCCGGCGCCCCCGGGCTCGATCGTGCCCACCGCGCCGGGCCTGCCCGGCCTGCTGCCGCCACCGGTCACCGGCGGCCCCGGCGGACCGGCACCGCCCGGGTCGCCGGCGGGAGCGCCGTCCACGCCCCCGGCGCACACCCACTGACCTGTCTCTTATACACAAT
>NZ_VKHS01001341.1 GCF_014141525.1 Streptomyces calidiresistens | reverse complement strand
GGCCGGGGGCGCTCCGGGCCGGGGCGGCCGCACGCCGGCCGGAGGGGTCGGCGGGACCGGCTCCGGGGTCCGCTCGCGGCGCAGCAGCCGCTCCCCGAGACCGCGTCGGCGACCGCCCCCGCGGGTCTCCCCTCCGCCTTCCCCGCCGGGGGTCCGGTCGGAAGGGGCCGGGGGCCCGTCCTGCGCGATCCCGCTCCCGTTCGCCGTGCCCCGTGCCCGGGCGGGGAGGATCCGCAGCGCGGACTCGCCGACGCGCAGCTCACCCCCCGGGGGCAGCGGCAGGTCCCGGTCGGTGGGGACGGCGACGCCGTCCACGGTGGTGCCGTTGGTCGAGCCGAGGTCCCGCACGGTCACCGGCCCCGATCCGTCGGGCACGGTCACCAGGCAGTGCAGCCGGGAGACGTCGGGGTCGTCGAGGGGGACGTCGGCCCGCGCGGAGCGGCCGATCCGCACCTCGCCGCCGTGCAGCAGGTGCACGCCCCCCGCGTCCGGACCGGAGACGACCAGCAGGCGGGGCACGGAGTCGTCGGCGCGGTCCACGCCGACCGGCCCGTCCACCGCGAGCACGGCGCCGTCCACCAGCGGCGGCCGGCCCAGGGGCGCGCGCCGGGGGTCCAGGCGGCGGGCCCCGCACCACACCGTGCCCGGGACGCCGGCCCCGGGATCCGCGGCGGCCACCAGATCGCCGAGCACGGTCTCCAACGGGGTGTCCACGGGAGCGGTGACGGTCACGTCGGTGCCCTCGCCGCCCCGCGGGCCGAGAACGGTCAACCTGATCTGCATCGGCCCTCCCGGTCGGGTCGCGGTGGCGGATGGGAGAACCGCCCCCCGGCATCCTCGCACCCCCCACCGACAGCCT
>NZ_VKHS01001340.1 GCF_014141525.1 Streptomyces calidiresistens | reverse complement strand
GGCACGGGCCTCTCCGGGGCGGTGACGGACGGTGCGCGGCGCGCGCCCGCGGCGTCGCGCCGGCGCCTTCCCGACCGGTACCCGCCCGCCCGGCCGGGAATGCCGGCAACCGGGGAAGTGCGCTCCGCGTCCGTTCCCACGAGCCGTGACATCATCGGCCCCGCGCAGCGGGGTCGCGCGCCCGCGCCCACCGTCGCGCGCCGTGTACCGTCCGTCACCGCGCCTCCCCCGGCGCGTCGCCCGAGCCGCCTCGAGGAGAACGAACGCCGTGCGCAGCGTCACCACCGAGATCGAGATTCCCGCCCCGCCGGAGGACGTGTGGGAGGTGCTGCTGGACTTCCCCCGCTACGGCGAGTGGAACCCCTTCATCCGGGAGGCCGGGGGCCGGGCGGAACGCGGCGGCACGCTGGTGCTGCGCATGCACCCCACCAAGGGGCGGCCCATGAGCTTCCGGCCGAAGGTGCTGGTCGCCGAGGTGGAGACGGAGCTGCGGTGGCGGGGGAGGTTGTTGATGCCGGGGCTGTTCGACGGTGAACACCACTTCCTGCTCACCGATCTCGGCACCCCGGAGAACCCCGTCACCCGGCTGGAGCACGGCGAGACCTTCCGGGGGGTGCTGGTGCCGGTGCTGGGCTCGGTGATCCGCAACGCCGAGCACGACTTCCGACTGCTGAACGAGGCGCTGGCCGAGCGGGCGGTGGCCCGGTACACCGAGCGGGTGGGCGAGGCCGTGCCCGCCATCGGCGAGGGGGTGAACGGTGAGGACGGGTCGAACGACCCGGCCGGGAACGCGCCGGATGCCGCACCGTCCGTCCCCGGACACCTCGCCCCTCCCGGGCCGCCGCCCGGGACACCGCCCCCG
>NZ_VKHS01000134.1 GCF_014141525.1 Streptomyces calidiresistens | reverse complement strand
GGGCGAGCTCCGTCCCGGGGTCCACCGGGCCGGAGAGGGTCGGAGCCCGGCAGGAGGCGGTGGACGGGGCGGCCCTCGAGTTTTCCGCGCAGGTCCAGCAGTGCGGCGTCAACGGCCGCCAGGACCCCGGCGGGAACGTCCGGTGGCAGGGCGAGCTCCGTCCCGGGGTCCACCGGGCCGGAGAGCGGGTCGGGGTGGCGGGCCAGTGCGGGCGCGACGTGTTCCATCAGGTCCCGTCGGGCCCGCCGTGCGGTGGTGGCCAGGTGGGTCGAGGCCACCACCTCGCCGTGACCGGTGACCCCCTCGTGCTCGATGGACACCCATACCGCGTCCCGTCGGGTCATCACCGACCGGGAGATGCGCAGCGGCGTGGCCAGGTCGAGGGAGACGGTGCGAACGGTCGGTCTCACGACACACCCCTCTCGGAGCCGACGAGTGGGTCGACGACGGTGCGACAACGGGTCCAGCCGGTGGCCTCCACCGCCCCGGGATGGGGAATCTCGAGAGGGCGGTCGCGGGGCGGTTCGCCGGTGCCGATCCCGTTTCGCAGGCAGTGGTCCTCGTCGTAGAGGGTGCTCACGTAGCGCTCGGGGCCGTCGGGGAAGACGGTGGCAACCACCGCTCCCGGGTTGGTGCGTGCGGCCCAGGCGGCCACCAGCGCCACCGCGCCGGTGCTCCAACCGCCGCTGACGAAGCAGCCCCGGGCGAGGCGGCGGCAGGTGTCGACGGCCTCGGACGGACCGACCCAGTGCACCTCGTCGAAGATCTCGTGGCGGACGTTGCGCGGGTGGATGCTGCTTCCCAGCCCGCGCATCGGACGGGGGCGGGCCGGCTGGCCGAAGATGGTCGAACCCACCGAGTCCACGCCGATGACCCTCAGCCGGGGCCAACGGCGACGCAGGGGGATCGCGAGGCCGGCGCTGTGGCCGCCGGTTCCGACACTGCACACCAGGATGTCCAGGTGGTCCAGCACGTCGGTGATCTCGTCTGCCATCGCGGTGTATCCGGCCGCGTTGTCGGGGTTGTTGTACTGGTCGGGCCAGTAGGCGTCGGGCAGTTCCGCCAGCAGGGCGCGCAGCCGGGTGATGCGGGCGGCCTGCCATCCACCGCGCGGGGCGGGGCGATCCACCAGTTCCAGGCGGACGCCGTGGGCGCGGAGCAGCCCCCTGATCGAGGGTTCCAGTTCGATGTCACCGACCAGGACGACGGGATGGCCGAGGGCCTGTCCCGCGAAGGCGAGTCCGATGCCGAGGGTGCCGGAGGTGGATTCCACCACGGGCGCTCCCGGGAGCAGTTCGCCGCGTCGTCGGGCCCCGGTCAGCATCGCCACCGCGGCGCGGGCCTTCATGCCGCCCACTCCCCGGGACTCCAGCTTCGCCCAGAAGCCGGAGTGGGGATGAGGAAGGGGGATGGCGATACGGGCCATCGGGGTGTGCCCGAGCAGGGCCAGGAGTTCGGGGGCCGCGGGACGTTCGGTGACGAGAGCGGTCACGGGTGCTCCTCCGCTCCGGAGTCCGACCGGTGCACCGCCCCGACCCGTTCCCGGTACAGGTGCACCGTCCCGGGGCCGCCGTCGAGCCAGAAGAAGGGGTAGGGCTCGGCGGAGACGGCGGTGACACCGGAACCGAGCAGCCGGGGCACGACGGCGCTGCCCGTCTGGGCGAACACGACCAGGGGATTGCCGGTTGCGAGGGCGTGTTCCCTCAGGGGTTCGAAGGTGCCGTTGCCCAGTGTCATGCCGGAGACCAACAGCGCGTCGCAGTCCTGTAGTTCGGCGTGCGCGTCGGTGCGGATGGGTTCGCCCCACTCGGTGGTGCCGCCCTTGAGGTCGCAGGGCACGTGGTCCACTCCCCGCTCGCGCAGGCGTTCCAGCAGGGAGTTGACCACTCCCACGACGAGTACCCGCCGCGTCGCGGGATCGCGGGGCAGGAGATCCACGACAGCCCGGGCGCGGGCCCGGGATTTCTCCAGGCTGTTCCCGGCCGGGAGGGGGTGGGGCACGGCACCGTTGGCCGCCGTGTGCGGCAACACCCGGCCGAGGTAGGCGTCCAGGGCGGCGATCCGCACCGGGAGGAGGGGGTGGCACAGCAGGTCGGCGACGGCCGCCCCGACGCACTCGTCGACCGCGCCGGCGGGCAGGGATCCGGGCTCGACCGCGCAGGACCCGACGGCGGCCCCGAGCCGCAGGCCGAGCACCTCGTTGCGGTAACCGGTGGACCGCCCCCGGTGCCGGACGGCCTGGGTGGTGACGAAGGCCAGGGAGACGTGCTGCTCGCGCGGGTCGGGCCCGAAGTCACCGTCGAGTACGCCGCGCAGGAGGGCGGGGACCGATCGGACGGTGGGGGTTCCGGTGGGCGTCATGCGACGACCTCCCGGACATCGGCCCAGCGGGGCCCCAGGGCGGACAACGCCTTCTCCGCCCGGGGACGGGCGTCACCCGGTTCCGGGGAGGTGACCATCACATGGCCGAGGTAGTCGTTGTTGCTGAGGGCGGGACGGGTGCGGCGGCCGGGTGCGGCGAGGTCGATCTCCCGCACGCCGGGCATCCCGGCCGCTTCCCGGGCGCCGTCGAAACCGGCCAGTTCCCCGGCCCGGTCGGGCAGGAGGAAGGCGATGGCGGCGCTGCCGACCCCGGTCTCGCGGGGGGTGAGGTCCGGTACCCGCCCCAGGGCGACCTCCACCGCCGCCGCGGGCAGGTCGACGCCGGTGACGTGGCGGACCAGTTCGGTGATCCGGTTGCCGGCCGGGCGGGGGTTGACCTCCACCACCCGGGGCCCCCCGGGGGTGAGCCTGATCTCGGTGTGGGCCACCACCTCGTCCAGGCCGAGGGCGGTGAGGGCGGCGACCGCCGTGTCGACGGCCTCGCGCAGAACGTCGGGGGGCGAGGCGGCGGGGAACATGTGGCCGGTCTCGATGAAGGCGGGGGCGCCGGCGACGCTCTTGTCGGTGACTCCCACGACGTGGTGGAGGCCGCCCCCGGAGACCGTCTCGACGCTGACCTCGGGGCCGGTCAGGAGTTCCTCCAGCAGGACGGCGGGGAAACGCCGTTGGCCCCGGGCGTTGACGGGGAAACCGGCCAGCTCCCGGTGGGCGGCGAGCAGCCCGTCCTCGTCGTCGACCCGACGCACGTACATGCCTGCGCACAGATCGGTCGGTTTGAGGACGAGGGGAAAGCCCATCCCCGCCGCCGCGTCCAGGAGTTCGGCGCGATCGTGGCAGACGGCGTGACGAGGGCCGGGGACACCCGCCTCCGCGAGGATCCGGCGGGTGAGGTCCTTGCGGCAGGCGGCCTCGACGGCTTCCGGGGCGGGGCCGGGCAGGCCGAGGCGGGCGGAGAGGCGGGCGACGGTCGGTAAGTAGTAGTCACAGGAGGAGATCACGCCGTCGAAGTCCAGCACCGCGTGCAGGCGTTCGACGTATTCCGTCAGGGCGAGGGTGTCGTTGGTCTCGGTGGTGAGGATGTTCCGCGCCGCGAGCAGGGGGTGCGGCTCGGGGGGACGCGCGGCACGGAGGTAGTGGTGCAGGTCACGGGTGAGAAGGGTGAAGCGGTGTCCCGCCTCTCCGATGGCTCTGGGCAGCAACGTGCTCATCGAGCCGACCCAGCTCTCGACCATCAGCAGATGTCCCATTGGTCCGTCCTTCGCGTGGCACGGGCACGACCGCAAGGAGATTAATGGTTATCGTTTTCATTGTCACCCGTCGGTTCACCCCGGGAACCGCGTGTGCTCACGCGGCCGGGGTTCCATCCCCGGCGCGCGCTCCGGCTCGAACGGTGAGTGGCGCGTCACGCCCGCCCCACCCCGATCCGGCCGGAGGACGCGCGACACGGAGAGCCCCGCCCCGCCGGTGACGGAGGCGGGGCGGGGCGGGGCGGGCACTTCCCCGAAAGGGGCGCGGTCCGGCTATGCCTCCGGGGTGAAGAGGAGACAGGCCCGGTCGTCGAGGGTGAAGAAGGTGGGCTCGACCGGCCCCCCGGCCCCGGAGGCCCCGGACCGGGAACCCAGGTAACCGAGGGTCACCGAGGCCCGGGGCGGGATGACGGTGTTCCAGGAGGCGTCACCCACCGTGACACGGGGCCCCCGGTGGACGAGGGTGCCGTTCCACAGGTGCTCGACCCGCTCGCCCCGGTCGAGGGTCCACCCCAGGGTCCACCCGCGGAGTGTCCGGGAGGCGGCGGTGTTGGTGACCGTCACCTCGGCGCGGAAGCCTCCCGGCCAGCGGTCGGAGACCCGGTGGTCCACCAGGCACTCCCCCGACGGGCCGACGCCGCCCTCCCATCCGGGATCGACGATCGCCCAGTAGGCCGCCTTCGCCCGCAGCCGCTCGTCGAACAGCAGCGGGGCGTCCTTGCGGTCCAGGGGTCCGCCGTCGAGCCAGGTGTCGTCGTCCGCCAGGCCCCAGATGGTGACGGAGGCGATGTGTTCGGAGTACGAGCGGAAGAGGTCGAACATCCGGCGGTACTGCCGGGCCTGGGCCTCCAGGCGCTCCGCGGGCGGCTCGGGGAAGACCTGGTCGGGAGCGGTGTACACGGAGACGTCCAGCTCGGTGATCTCCTGGTCCACCCCCAGCGGGACGAACCGCTCCAGCATGGCCTGTGCCTCGGCGACCGAGGGCCATTCGATGTTGATGTGCGTCTGGTGACCCACGCCGTGGACGGGCACGCCCTCGTCCAGCAGCAGCGCCACCAACTCGTACAGCGCCTCGCGCTTGGCGGGGACGTTGGTGTTGTAGTCGTTGATGACCAGGCGGGCGTCGGGGGCCACCTCGTGCGCGACACGGAACGCGGTGCGGATGTAGTCCAGGCCGGTGATCTCGTACCAGGGGCTGCGGCGCATCCCGTCCGGCCGGTTCTCGTCGATGACCTCGTTGACCACGTCCCAGGTCCCGATCCGGTCGCCGTAGCGCCCGACGACCTCCCTGATGTGTGTCTCCAGGCGTTCCAGGAGCAGGGCCTTGTTCTCGGGTGTCGGGGTCATCGGTTCACCGTCGGCGCCCGTGAAGACCCAGGCGGGGGTCTGCTCGTGCCACACCAGGGTGTGACCGCGCACGGCCATGCCCCGTTCGGCGGCGAAGTCGAGGATCGGGTCGGCGTCGGTGAAACGGAAGACGCCCTCGGCCGGCTGGGTGGCATCCCACTTCAGGGCGTTGCCCGGGGTGAGGGAGGAGTGGTGCCGGGCGAGGAGTTCGGCGCGTTCGCCGTGGATGTCGGCCGGGCTCACCGCCGCCCCGATCGGGAACTCCGGGAGGGCGTCCCGCAGGGCGGGGATGTCCCGCTGGATCGGCGGCACGGGGATCCGGGTGACGAGGACGTCGTCGATCCCGAAGGAGGCGGTGCCGGCCGCCGTCTCGACGTAGAGGGCGGAGTACTCGGTGGCGACGGTGGGCGTGTGGGTACCGGTGAGCTGCACCCACGCGTCCGGGCCCACGGTGACGGAGCCCAGGGTGTGGTACGAGGTCGTGCCGTCCACCCGGCGTTCGAGGCTGAGGCGCGCGGTGTCGCTCCCGGCTCCCTCGGCGAGCCGCACCCAGAGGGAAACGGTGTACGCCACGCCCCGTTCCAGGATGTGGTCCACTCTCAGGGCCGGCCCCTCCCAGCCGGCGGTGCGGTCGGTGACGGCGAGCCCGTGGTCTCCGGTGCGGGCCGCGGTCCCGTCGACGGCCACCGTCTCCCCGCCCCGGGCCGCCCATCCCTGGGTGGTGCCGTCCTCGAAGTCGGAGGCGAGGACGGTGATCGGGAGGGCCGGGTCCGGTTCGGCCGCCCCGGCGGCGGGGGTCAGGAGGGGGGTCAGCCCCCCGACGAGCACCCCGACGAGGAGGGTGAGGACGAGGGCGCAGGCGGCGAGCGGGAGGGAACGCTCCCGCCCGACGGTTGCGGGGGACGCGCGCATCCGGGGTCCTTCCTGCCGGGGGCACCGGCGGAACGGTGATGGGGGGACGGCGTCGGGGCGGTACCGGGCAGGGCGCCGGGTACGCCCCGGCAGATCATGGGAGCGCTCCCACACGTGGGGATGGTAGCGGCGCCCCGCAGAGCCGGGAAGACCCCCGGCACCGCCGCGTCGGGGCGCGTCGGACCGGACGCGGGAGGGGAACGAGTGCGGGCTCCGGCCTCACCGTCCCGGCGGTGTCGCCCGTTCCGGCCCGCCGGACCCGTCCGTCCCCTCCAGCGCGAGGGCGATCAACTCCCGGTGGATCGGCTGCATGCGCTCCGGAAGCCCGTCCGGGGCACACCACCGCGCCTCGAGGATCTCCGTGCGCTCCGGCCGCAGGGTGCCCCCGAGGAGGAAGGCCTCGTAGGCCACCTCCGCCCGCAGGCGGTAGCCGCTGCGCAGCCACAGCAACCGCCCCGCCCGCACCTCCAGGCCCGTCTCCTCGCGCACCTCCCGCTCCACGGTGGCGCCGAACTCCTCGCCCCGCACGGCGTAGCCGGAGGGCAGGCCCCACTGCCGGTCCTCGGGCCACATGCGGTGACGCAACAGCAGGAACCGTCCCCGGTCGTCCCGCACCACACCCGTCACCCCGATCATGAAGGTGGCGTTCGCCAGCCACAGCAACCGCCACTGCACCGAGCCCCGGGTACCGCGCCACAGCCGGGCCGCGAGCCGTCGCACCACGAGCCGCTCCGCTCTCTTCTCCTCGGGCTTTCCCCCGGGCCCTTCCCCGGGGTCCCGGCTCACCGCTCCGGGTGCGGCGCCCCTTGCCCCGCGCCCCGACCCTATGCCCGATCGGGAACCGGAAGGCGCACGCCGGGCCCGCGACCGGCGAGCGGTGTCCACCCCGCCGAACCGCCCGGGGCACGCGGGGTGGTCGGGGGTGCCCCCGGCGCGGCCTACGATGCGGGCGGACACCGGTGCGCCGCCCGCCGGAACCGACCGTCCCTCCCGTCCGGCGGTGGAGAGCACACCATCATGAGCGCGTCCGACGGTTCCCCGAACCCCCACCCCCGCATGTACGGCGACCTGGCCCGTTGGTGGCCGCTGATCTCCCCGGTGGAGGTCTACCAGGGCGACGCCCGCACGGCCGCCGGCCTGTTCGCGGCGGCCGAGGGGCCGGTGCGGACGGTGCTGGAGCTGGGCAGCGGCGGCGGACACACCGCCTTCCACCTGAGCTCCCGGTACGCGATGACCCTGGTGGACCTCTCCGAGGACATGCTGACGGTCTCCCGCGCCCTCAACCCCGGGGTGGAACACCTGCGCGGCGACATGCGGGAACTCCGCCTGGAACGGACCTTCGACGCGGTGCTGGTGCACGACGCGATCGACTACATGACCACGGAGGAGGAGTTGTCGGCGGCCTTCCGGACGGCGTACCTGCACTGTCGCCCCGGGGGCGTGGCCGTCTTCTTCCCCGACCACCTCACCGAGACGTACGAGCCGCGCACCGACTGGGGCGGGGAGGACGCGGCCGACGGACGCGGGGTCCGTTACCTGGAGTGGGGGCTGCCGGTGGAACCCGGTGCCCACACCGTGCGGACCGAGTATACCTTCACCCTGCGGGAGGCCGACGGCACCGTGCGCACCGCCCACGAGACGCACGTCACCGGGCTCTTCCCGGCCGCCGTCTGGACCCGCCTGTTGCGGGAGACGGGTTTCGAGGTCTCCACCGCCACGGAATCGGGCACCGAGGGCGAGCCGACCCGCACGCTGTTCATCGGTCACCGCCCGGTGGGATGAGGGCGGTGACCGGGCGCGAACCGCCGGTCGTGATCGCGCGAGCGGGTACCCCGCGGTGTTCCACCGCCGTGAGCAGACGTCCGGCGGTCGCCACCGCGTCCCGGGAGGCCGGCAGCAGCGGGAGGCGGACGTCCGCGGTGGGGATGCGTCCCCGCGCCCGCAACACCCCTTTGATCACGGTGGGATTGGGCTCCCGGAAGAGCGCCGCGGAGAGTTCCGCGAGGGCGTGGCCGAGGACGCGCGTGCGCGCGTGGTCGACTCCGTCCGCCGCCGCGGCGAGGAACTCCGCGAACCGGCCGGTGGCCAGGTGGGCGGAGGCGGTGATGCCCCCGACCGCCCCCATGGCCACCAGCGGCTGGAGCAGGTGGTCGTCCCCCACGAGGATCGATCGGTCGGACGGACGGGTGCCCATCAGCCGCACGGTTTCCCCGTCGATGACGTCCGGGCTCAGCTTCATGCCGACGACACCGGGCAGGTCGAGCACGGCCCGCAGGCACTCGGCGCCCGGGGAGCACCCGGTCCGCCGGGGCACGTGGTAGACGATCAGCGGTACCGGGGTGGCGCGGGCCAGACGGGCGAAGTGGGCGAGCACCCCGGCCGGCGAGGGGCGAACGAAGGCCGGCACCGGCACCAGGGCCGCCCCGACCCCCGGACGATCGGCGAGGTCCGCCAGGGCACGTTCGACCGTCCGGGTGTCGCCGCCCCCGACGCCCACGGTCAGGAGCGCGTCGTGCTCCCGACCGACCCGCGCGCAGACATCGAGCACGGTGGCCCGTTCGGCGGGGTCGAGGGAGGTCGGTTCCCCCGTGGTGCCGAGCGCGACGAGACCGCGGGCGCCCGCCTCCAGGAGTTCGCGACCGAGGCCTTCCAGGGCCGCCGCGTCGAGGCGTCCCTCCGTGTCGAAGGGGGTGACGAGGGGGACGTGGAGGCCGGTCGGCGGGAGGTGACGGGTCATGGGGACAGCATCGCAGGACGGGAAGCCCCGGGGCCGGCGAATGTTTTCGATGCCGAGCGTAAGCTGAGCCGATGCTCGATGTGCGCAGACTGCGCCTGTTGCGGGAGCTGTCCCGGCGCGGCACCATCGCGGCGGTCGCCGAGGCCCTGGCGTTCAGCCCCTCCGCCGTCTCCCAGCAGTTGGGGGTGCTGGAGCGCGAGGCGGGGGTGGCCCTGCTGGAGAGGACGGGCCGCCGCGTCACCCTCACGCCGGCCGGCCTGCGGCTGGTGGGACACGCGGAGGCCGTGCTCGAACGGCTGGAGCGGGCCGCCGCGGAGTTGGCGGAGGTCCGGTCGGGTCCCGCGGGCCCGGTGCGGGTCGGCGTCTTCCCCTCCGCGGGTCGCTCGCTGCTCCCGAGGGCACTGGATTTCCTGGCCGGGCACCGGCCCGCCCTGGAGCCGATGATCGTGGAGATCGACCCGGCGGCGGTGGGTGACGCGCTGCGGGCCGGTGACCTGGACGCGGCGCTGGTCCACACGTACGACTTCGTGCCCGATCGGCCGGAGCCCGGTGTGGAGAGCCTGCCCCTGTTCTCGGAGGCGATGTACCTGGCCCACCCGGCGGGTTCGGCACCTGCCTCTTAAACACATCTCCGACCCCACGAGA
>NZ_VKHS01001339.1 GCF_014141525.1 Streptomyces calidiresistens | reverse complement strand
GGGGTTCACCGGTCACTCGCCGGGACCCGGTCCGGGGGCGGCGCCCGGGGCCGGAGGCCGCGCCCCCGGTCAGCCCGTCGGTCGGCGGTCCGGCTCGGCTCCGGCTTCGGGGTGCTCCCCGTGCGCGTCGGCGATCCCGCGGCCGGGCTCCCCCTCGGCTCCCCGGTCGTCCGGTCCCCGCAGGTCCCGGGCCATCATCGTGGCCGGGCCCTCCTCCACGACACCGGCCGCGGCGTAGGCGGCCCGGGCCGGCAGGTTGTCCGGGTCGACCGCGACCCACATGCCGTGGCAGCCGCGCTCGCGGGCCAACCGGCCCAGTGCCTCCACCAGTTCGCGCCCCACCCCCCGGCGTCGATGGGCCGGGTCCACGGCCAGCTCGTAGAGGAACATCTCGGTGCCCTTGTCGGGATGGGTCAGCTCCATCCCGGTCACCATGCCGACGGGCACGCCCTCGCGGTCGGCGAGCAACAGGTGGTGGGTGGGCTCGTTGAGGAAGCGCTGGGCCCACTCGGGGCGCACCGGCCCGTCGAACAGGTGGGCGGCGGCCATCACCTCGGCCGGTGACGTCGCCCGTCGTATCACGACCATCGGGTACCTCCCCGTTCTCCGTCCCCCCGGGGGTCACCCTACGGCCGTCGGCTCCCGCGCGAGAGGCGTTCGGCGCACGCGCCCCGGGTGGCACGGGTCACCCCGACCCCGGGTGTCCTCCGGCGCGGACGTGACAGTCGGCCAAGTGGTCGTCGACCAGACCGCAGGCCTGCATGAGGGCGTACGCCGTGGTGGGGCCGACGAAGCGCAGTCCTTCCCGCTTGAGGTCCTTCGCCAGGGCGGTGGAGGCGGGGGTGACGGCGGGGATCGCGGC
>NZ_VKHS01001338.1 GCF_014141525.1 Streptomyces calidiresistens | reverse complement strand
GTTCCGCCCTGTTGACCGTCGCCGCCCCCTCCCTGTGCGTGCTGGGCGTCACCGCCGTCGCCACCGCCTCGGTCACCGGCAACGACGCCCCCGGCGAGGCCGGTGAGGACATCGCCCTCGGCGGGGACGAACTCGACGAGGAGGCCGCCGAGGCCGCCCGCGCCGCGCACGCCGTGGCGAACAAGCAGTTCGACACCCAGCTCCAGGGCCTGACCGCCGCCGCCGACGACTACGCCGAGCGCGCCAGCCGCACCCAGGGCCGCATCGACCTCGAGGAGCGCAAGGCCGAGGAGAAGCGCCTGGCCGCGGAGGAGGCCAAGCGCAAGGAGGAGGAGGCCAAGCGGCTGGAGGAGCTGCGGCCCAAGTTCTTCCTCCCGGTGGAGCGTCGCGGCCTGAGCGCCGTCTACGGGCAGTCCGGTCTCAACTGGGCGAACCTGCACACCGGCATCGACTTCCCCGTGCGCTACGGCACCCCCGTGCGGGCCGCCACCGACGGCACCATCCGCACCCAGTACCACGTCTCCTACGGCAACCTGATGATCATCACCGCCCCGGACGGCACCGAGACCTGGTACGCCCACCTGGGCAGCTACGTCTACCAGTCGGGCTTCGTGCAGGCCGGCACGGTCGTCGCCTACTCCGGCAACTCGGGCAACTCCATGGGCCCGCACCTGCACTTCGAGGTGCGCCCCGGCGGCGGCTCCGCCGTCGACCCGGCCGCCTGGCTGCGCAGCAAGGGCCTCGAACCCTCCTGACCGACCCGATCGTTCCGCGCCCCGGGCGCGACCGGATACCCCCGGTCGCGCCCGCGCCGTTTCCCGTACCCGTGCGCCCCTCACCGTCCGCCGGAGCCGGTGCCCCGTCACCC
>NZ_VKHS01001337.1 GCF_014141525.1 Streptomyces calidiresistens | reverse complement strand
CCGGGGGAACGGGCGAGCGGCGGGGGGACGGCGAGGAGCGGCCCCCGTCCGCGCCGGGTGACGACTCCCGCTGACCCCGAGGGGATCCCGTCGGACGGCGTCCGTGGCGTCGTCCCCCCGGGTCGCGCGGGCGGACCTCAGAGCCGGCGGGCCAGGGTCACCCCGTCGCGCACGGGCAGCAGGACGGACTCCACCCGCTCATCGGCGGTGATGGTGTCGTTGACCCGGCGGATCGCCTCGGTGGCCTCGTCCCGGACCTCCGGGTCCACCACCTTCCCCGAGCGCAGGACGTTGTCCAGCACCAGCAGGCCGCCGCGCCGCATCCGGGGCACCAGCGCCTCCCAGTAGTCGGGGTAGCCGACCTTGTCGGCGTCGATGAAGGCCAGGTCGAAGGTCTCCTCCGCGGGCAGGGCCCGGATGGTCTCCAGGGCGGGGGCCAGCCGCAGCTCGATGCGGTCGGCGACTCCCGCCCGTTCCCAGTAGCGGCGGGCGACGGAGGTCCACTCCTCGTTGATGTCGCAGGCCAGCAGGGTGCCGTCGGCGGGCAGGGCGCGGGCCATGCACAGCGCGGAGTAGCCGGTGAAGGTGCCGACCTCGATGATCCGGCGGGCACCCGTCAAACCCACCAGCAGGGCCAGCAGGGCACCCTCGTCCTGCGTGATCTGCATGCTCGTGAGGTCCGGGTAGGTGCGGCGGGTCTCCTCGGCGAGATCGCGCAGCACCTCGTCGGCGGCGGGGGTGGCGTGGGCGATGAGGTAGCTGTCGAGCGCGGGGTTCACGATCTCCATGGGCTCCATGGGCCGACCCTACGGCCGGGAGCCGACAGCGGGCGGGAGGGGCACGGGCCCCGGCTCAGCCGGGGCCCGTGC
>NZ_VKHS01001336.1 GCF_014141525.1 Streptomyces calidiresistens | reverse complement strand
GGGGAGTGGGGGCCTAACGGCCGAGGGACCGGGCCGCGTACCGGGTGAACAGGAAGCCGTCCTCCTCCAGGATCGAGACCGGTTCCAACTCGCGCGGCACCTCCAGGGGGGTGCCGTCGTAGGCGATCCGGCCGGCCGTCCCGGCCGTCATGCGGGGCGAGATCGTCAGGCACAGCTCGTCCAGGGCCCCGGCGGTGACGAACCGCCCGAGCAGCCCCGGCCCGCCCTCGGTGAGCTGGCGACGGTGCCCCAGGGCCGCCAGTTCGGCGCGCACCCGCGCCGGTTCCACCCCGGCGCCGTCCCCCGCGAACACCACCCGCGCGCCGGCGGCCCGGGCCGCCGCGAGGCGCTCCGGCGGCGCCGCCTCCCCCGTCACCACCAGGGTCGGCACCAGCGGCTCGGTGAACAACGGCAGCGAGAAGTCCAGGTCCAGACCGGCGCTGACCACCGCGATCGCCGCCGCGGGCCCCTGCCCGGCGGCGGCCCGGGCCGCCGCGAACTCCTCGCGCCGGCGCGCCGGCCGGTACCCCTCCGACCGCACGGTCCCGGCGCCCACCACGATCACGTCCGCCAGCGCCCGCAGCACCCCGAAGATCCGCATGTCGGCGGAAGAGGACAGCGGCTGCGAGCGGCCCTCGTGGTGGCCCGCCCCGTCCAGGGAGGTGACCATGTTGGCGCGCAGCCACCCCTCGGCCGGCAGGGGGTCGGGGTACGCGTAGGCGGCCGCGAGATCGGTGAGCGACCACTGCTTCCCGTCCGGGCCTCCGGGGCCCGGGGAACCGTTCGTGCCGTCGTCGCCGGTGGGAGGGGGGAGCAGACGTCTCATGGCGCGCAGTCTGGCACGCCCCGCACGCCTCCCCCGGTCGCGCCGCGCCCC
>NZ_VKHS01001335.1 GCF_014141525.1 Streptomyces calidiresistens | reverse complement strand
CCGCCGACCCGCCCGCCCGCCACGGCGCCGAACTCGCCGGCCTCACCGCCCTGGTGACCGGCGCCGGCGCCGGCATCGGCGAAGCCGTCGTCCGCCTCCTGGTGGCCCGGGGCGCGACCGTGGCCGCCGCCGACCGCGAGACGGCCGGTACCCGCGCCCTGGAGGAGGAGTTCGGTCCCGACACGGTCACCTCCCACCTCCTCGACGTCACCGACCCCGGCGCGGTCGAGGCCGTCGTCGAGGGGATCGAGCGGGACATCGGCCCCATCGGCGCCCTGGTCAACGTCGCCGGGATACTGCGCGTGGCCCCCGCCACCGAACTCACCGACCGGGACTGGGCCGACACCTTCGCCGTCAACAGCACCGGCGTCTTCCACACCTCCCGGGCGGTCGCGCGCCGCATGACCGCGCGCCGCTCGGGGTGCGTCGTCACCGTCGGATCCAACGCCGCCGGCATCCCGCGCACCGGCATGGCCGCCTACGCCGCCTCCAAGGCCGCCGCCGCGCAGTTCACCAGGTGCCTGGGGCTGGAGGTCGCCCGCAGCGGCGTGCGGTGCAACGTGGTCTCACCCGGCTCCACCGACACCGCCATGCAGCGGCAACTGTGGCCCGACCCGGCCGGGGACCCGGACGGCACCGCCACCGCCGCCGCCCGGCGCCGCGTCATCGAGGGGGACCCGGGGACCCACCGCACCGGCATACCCCTGGGCCGCATCGCCGAACCGGTCGACGTGGCCGAGGCGGTCGCCTTCCTGCTGTCCGACCGCGCCCGGCACATCACCCTGCACGACCTCCACGTGGACGGCGGCGCCGGCCCGGTCGGGTGACCGGTGGTCCGGTGCGGGACCACCGCACCGGACGGCACCCGCCCGCCCCAC
>NZ_VKHS01001334.1 GCF_014141525.1 Streptomyces calidiresistens | reverse complement strand
GGCCCACCCCGAGCTGCGGTCGCGGCCCACCCGTCCCCACCCGCTGTTCGCGGGCCTGATCCGGGCCGCCGTCCGGGCCCGCACGGAGGGCGCCGGCACCCCCGGCGCGGCCTCCCCCGCCGAGCAGGGGAACGCCTGAGCCATGACGGACACCGGAAACCCCCCGACCGACACGCCCCTGCGCGACACCCCCGAATCCTGGCCGGTGGTCTCCACCGACCTCCCCTTCACCGGGAAGAAGACCGGGGTGCGCACCGACGAGGTGCGGATGCCGGACGGGTCGGTGGCGCGCCGCGACTACCAGGTCCATCCGGGCTCGGTCGCCGTCCTGGCCATCGACGGGCGGGACCGGGTCGCGGTGATCCGCCAGTACCGCCATCCGGTTCGGCGCCGCTTGTGGGAGATCCCCGCCGGGCTGCTCGACGTGCCCGGCGAGCCGCCCCTGCCGGCCGCGCGCCGCGAGCTGTGGGAGGAGACCCACCTGCGGGCGGAGGACTGGCGGGTGCTCGTGGACCTGTACACCAGCCCCGGCGGGACCGACGAGGCGGTGCGGATCTTCCTGGCCCGGGAACTGTCCTCGGCGGAGGGGGAACGCTACGAGGTCTCCGAGGAGGAGGCCGACATGGAGCGCGCCATGGTGCCGTTGGAGGACCTGCGCCGTGCCGTCCTGGCGGGCGAGCTGCAGAACACCTGCCTGGTGACCGGTGTGCTCGCCCTGCTCGCCGCACGCGGTGGTCCCGGGGGGCTCGACGCGCTGCGGCCCGCCGACGCCCCCTGGCCCGCCCGTCCCGTCGGGGCCTGAACCGGGGCCGGTCCCCGGGCGCCGGGAACCTTCGGGTTCGGCCGAACGCGCGGTCCCGACCCCCGGAGCGTGTCCCC
>NZ_VKHS01001333.1 GCF_014141525.1 Streptomyces calidiresistens | reverse complement strand
GGCGAGGCGTTGGGCTCGGGTGCGCAGGGTGCGGCGGGCGTGCTCGGTCTGCACGATCCGGGCGTAGGCGGGTGCGTGGCGCGGTTGGGGACAGGCGCGGACCAGGCCGTGGAGGTGGGAGGCGGTCAGGCCGCGGGCTTGTCGGCGGGCGGTGGCCAGTACCCGGTCCAGCCACGTGGTGGTGCGGGCGTGCCGGGCGGGGTCGGGGGCCGGTAGGGAGCGAATCGCGGTGAACAGGGCGCGGTGCTCAGCGGTGGAGAACGCCTCCGGAACAAGGTCGCCGACCTCCTGCAGGCGCCGGGGCTCCAGCAGGAGCGCGCCGAGCAGGGCCCGCTCGGCGTGGTACACCGGCCGTGCGGGCTCGAGGTCATCGTCATCAGAGGCGTGGGGCATCAGGCGGCCAGGGTGAAGTCATCGGGGTCGAAGCCGACGTCGAGGTGGGGTGCGAGCAGGTGGGCGGCGAACAGCGGGGGAACGGCGTTGCCGATCTGGGAGAACTGCCGGCCCTTGGTCCCGGCCCAGGGGTAGTCGGCGGGGAAGGTCTGCAGTACCCCCGCTTCACGGGCGGTGATCCGCATCGGCTCCGGCGGCGTGGAGGACCTCGTCACCGCAGGGGTGGTGGCGTGGGGTTCGGGGATCCAGAGGCATTCGTTGGCCCGGTTGCCGAAGAACAGCGTTCCGGCCGGCTCGGACAGTGGTCGAACGGTGGCGTTGGCCTGGTTGTTGGTGCGCAGGTACCACGCCCAGTCCTCCCCTTCCGTCGGGGGCGCGGTGGCCGGTGCTCCCGACGTGCCGAGGGCGGCGGCCATGGAGACCCACCGGGCGCGGCCGGGCCCGAACAGCGACGGTGGTTCGGCCACCCGGGCGTGGGTCGGGGAGGGTGGCCGGG
>NZ_VKHS01001332.1 GCF_014141525.1 Streptomyces calidiresistens | reverse complement strand
GGAGACGATCCTGCGGACCGGGCCCCCTCGATGTCGGTGTCCAACCGGTCCCCCACCACCAGCGGCCTGCGGGCCCCGGTCCGCAGGATCGTCTCCCGGTGCATCGGCGGCAGCGGCTTGCCGGCGGCCGTCGGGCGCCGGGTACCCCCCGACGCGATGCGCACCACCTCCACCGCCGCCCCGTTGCCCGGCGCGGGACCGCGCGGGGTGGGGATCGTGGCGTCCAGGTTGGAGGCGAACCACGGCACCCCCCGATTGACCGCGAGAGCCGCCTCCACCAGCCGCCCCCAGGGCATCTCGGGGCCGCCGTACCCCTGGACCACGGCCGCGGGGTCCTCGTCCGCCGACTCCACCGGCACCAGACCGCGTTCGCGGAGCGCCACCCGCAGCCCCTCCCCACCGGCGCACAGCACCCGCGCCCCCGCCGGCACCGCCTCGGCGATCAACCGGGCCACGGCCTGCGCCGAGGTGACCACCTCCTCCGGCCCTGCGGCCACCCCCAGCCGGGTGAGGTGATCCGCCACGGCCGCGGGCGTGCGGGAGGCGTTGTTGGTCACGTACGCCGCGGCCATTCCCTCCGCCCGGGCCCCCGCCAACGCCTCCACCGCGTGCGGCACCGCCTCACCACCGGTGTAGACGACGCCGTCCAGATCCAACAGCGCCGTGTCGTACGCCCGGTGCAGGGCGACCCCGCTCCCGGCCAGGGGCCGGGAGGGCGTTCCCCTCCCGGCGTCCCCGCTCGTGTCCCCGCCGACGTCCCGCGTCACCGCACCCACTCCGTTCCCCGTTCGTCCGCCGCCGGGCCGGGCGAAGGGCCCGACGCCCCGGGGTCCACGGACTCCGATCACGATCCGCCCCCGATCATCGCGCACCCCGCCGGTCGGTGCCCCGG
>NZ_VKHS01001331.1 GCF_014141525.1 Streptomyces calidiresistens | reverse complement strand
CACCACGCACAGCAGGACGGCCGCCACGCCGATGACCGGCCCCGCTCCCCCGCCCCCGGTGGCCGCGGCGCCGATCCCGGCCCAGGGCGGGGCGAGGGGCGGGGGCGTCGGCAGGACGCTCACCGCCCGGCCCTCCGACGGAGGCGGCCGGGACCGGCCGCCGCACCGCGCTCGGCGGAGCGGACGATCGCCGCCGCCCAGGCGAGTCCGAGCCCCTCCAGCAGGCATCCGGCCGCCAGACAGATCCGGCCCACCCCGGTGTGCAGGAGGACGTCCACCGGTGCCGCGCCCATCAGGGAACCCAGCACCAGGCCGACCGGGGGAAGGCCGGCCAGGACCAGGGCGGTGGTGCGCGGGCCGGCCAGCTCGGCGCGCAGGTCGGCCCGCCGATCGCGCTCGGCCCGCAGGGTGTCGGCCACCCGGTCCAGGCCGTCGGCCAGGGAGGAGCCGCTGTCCAGGGCCACCCGCCAACAGGCCGCCGCCGCGCCGAGCCCCTCGGCCCCGGGCTCGGCGGAGAGCCGTCGCAGCGCCTCCGGCACGCCGTCCCCCGACCGGGCGGCGAACAGGACCTCGGGGGCCCGGGAGCCGAGCCCGGCCGTCCCCGCCGCCACCAGCGCCCGGTACGGCGGCAGTCCGGCCCTCGCCTCGGCGGCGACCGCCGCGCACCAGGAGATCACCTCCTCGACCCGGCGGTCGGCCGCCGCCCGCAGTCGGCGGCGATGCCGGGCCCGCAACAGGACGGGGATCACCACCAGGGCGAGGAGCACCGGGATCGGTGAGGCGGTCGCCGGCGCGGCCGGAACGGAGAGAAGGGTCCCGGCGGCGATGACCGGGAGGGTGCCGGGTGCGGGCCGGGGAACGGCCCGGGGCCGCCGGGACGGGGCCCGGCGGGGT
>NZ_VKHS01001330.1 GCF_014141525.1 Streptomyces calidiresistens | reverse complement strand
GCATCCGCTCACCCGGGGGCGGCCGGAGCCGCTCCCCGACCCCCACCGCTCCCGGCCGAAGTGCCACGGGTGACGTCACGCCCCGGACCCGACCGCCCGGACGTGCCCGGAACACCCGCGCGATGCGGGACACTGGGAGCCGCGAGGTTCACCGCGCGCCCGCTCCGCCCCGGAAGGTCCCGACCGCGTCACGATCGGGGCACACCCGGCGCACGGCGTTCCGCCGGGGAACCATCGCACCCCCCGCCGCGTGGATACGATCAGTAAGCACTACGGATCCCCCGTCGGGGTATCCGTGATCATCGCGGCCCGCGATGACGGTGAGGACGGCAGCCCTCCCGGGTAGTCCCCCGGGTGGACCGCCCGGGGAAGCGCCGGGGAGTCGAGACCGGGATTCCGCCCGGAGAAGGAGGTGCACCATGGGACTACTGAAGCGCTTCGAGGAGCGCCTGGAGGGCCTGGTCAACGGCACCTTCGCGAAGGTCTTCAAGTCCGAGGTGCAGCCCGTGGAGATCGCGGGCGCCCTGCAGCGGGAGTGCGACAACAACGCCACGATCTGGAACCGTGAGCGCACCGTCGTCCCCAACGACTTCACCGTCGAGCTGAGCCCCGGCGACCACGAGCGGCTGGCCCCCTACTCGACCCAGCTGGGCGACGAGCTGGCCGGCATGGTCCGCGAGTACGCCAAGCAGCAGCGCTACACCTTCATGGGGAACATCACCGTTCGCCTGGAGCGCGCCGAGAACCTGGACACCGGCCTGTACCGGGTGCGCAGCCGCACCGAGGCGGGCAGCGCCCCCGGCGCGGGCGGGGGTTCCGCCGCGTGGAACGCCCCCGCGCCCACCGGCGCCGCCCCCGGGCCGGGCGGCCCCGGCTTCCCGCCCCGGCCCGGGGG
>NZ_VKHS01000133.1 GCF_014141525.1 Streptomyces calidiresistens | reverse complement strand
GGGCGGGCGTCGGGCTCCCGCCGGGGCCCGGGGCGGAGAGGAGGACGTCCTCGCCCTCGTCCGGTTCACCCGCACCGCACCGGGGCCGCGCGCGGTCCGACTCCGGGCGCACGACGAGGCGGAGGAGATCTTCGCCCGGGCCCCGACCGAGCGCGCCGAACGCCTCGGCGAGCCGGTCGACCCGCTGCGGATCCGCGCCGGGGTCGCGATGATCAACGAAGCCCTGCGGGCCGCCGTGGAACACCACGCGCGGGAGGTCGACGGGTCCGGGGAACCGCTCGTCTCCTCGATCCGCAGGGCACCCCTCACCATCGCCGAGGGCCTGTCGGACCCACCGTGCCACTCCCGGGTCCACCCGGGGCCTTACCCCGGAGGCCCCGGGTAAGGACCCCGACCGGATCCCGGGCCCCTGGCCATAAGGCCCCGGGTGGACCCGGGATGGGGCAGGTGCCCGATGTGGCGCACCCCCCTTACCCGGAAGAGTGAGTGTCGGCAGGGCTGCGGCGCATCGGGGCGCCGGCCCGCCGCACCGTCCGGGGGAGGACACATGTTCGAGTACCGCCTGCACCAGCACCGCGTCGCCGATCTGCGCCGCGAGGTCGCCGCCGCCCGTCGTGGCCGGAAGGCCGCCACCCGCCGGGAGGGCTCCGACAACGGTGCGGGGACCGCCGACACCGGCACCTCCCGCACCGGGGGCACCTCGTACACCACCGCGGCCTGACCCCGGTGTCCCGGCCCCACCCGCCGGCCGTCCCGGCCCCGGTCGGGGAGGCCCCCGGGGGACCGGGGCCGGAGCCGGCGGCGAAAACCCCTGTCGCCGACCCGTGCGCCCGTGTGATTCTCGGTGACGTGCAAACCCGCCACGTCAGCCCGGTCCTCATCGGGCGTGCCCCCCAACTCGCCGAACTCCACCGAGGGCTCGACCGCGCACGCGCGGGCGAGCCCTCCGCCCACCTCATCGGCGGTGAGGCCGGGGTGGGCAAGACCCGCCTGGTGGAGGAGTTCACCGCCCGCGCGGAGGAGAGCGGGGTGCTGACCGCCGTCGGCGGCTGCGTCGAACTCGGTGCCGACGGCCTGCCCTTCGCCCCCGTCTCCGCCGCCCTGCGCTCCCTGCACCGCCGGCTCGGCGACGAACTCCCGGCCGCCGCCCCGCCCGGCGCCGGTCTCTCGGCGCTGCTGCCGGAGCTGGGCGAGGGCGCCGAGGCCCACCGCCCCGGCGACGCCGGGGACCGCGCCCGCCTCTTCGAGGCCGGCGCCCGACTGTTGGAGAACCTGGCCGCCGACCGGCCCCTGGTCGTGGTCCTGGAGGACCTGCACTGGTCCGACCGCTCCACCCGGGAACTCCTCGACTACCTCCACCGCTCCGTGCGGGAGGCCGGCCTGATGCTCGTGGCCACCTACCGCACCGACGACATCCACCGCCGCCACCCCCTGCGCCCCTTCCTCGCCGAACTGGAACGCTCCCGCACCGTCCACCGGATCGACCTGCCCCGCCTCACCGCGGACGAGGTCACCGAGCAGATGGCCGGCATCACCGGTGAGCGTCCCACCCCCGGGCAGGCCCGTACCGTTTTCGAACGCAGCGGCGGCAACCCCTTCTTCGTCGAGGAGCTGACCGGCTGCTGCTCCGGCCGGGGGATGAACGAGTCCCTGCGCGACCTGCTGCTGGTTCGCGTGGAGCAGTTGGTCGACACCACCCAGGAGGTGCTGCGGTTGCTCGCGGTGGGCGGATCCACCGTCGGCCACGGCCTGTTGGCCGCCGTGGCCGGCCTGCCCGAGCCCGAGCTGCACGCGGCCCTGCGCGAGGCGGTCGGCGGCCACCTGCTGGTCGCCGACGAGGAGACCGACGCCTACCGCTTCCGGCACGCGCTCATGCGCGAGGCGGTCGCGGACGACCTGCTGCCCGGCGAGCGGATGCGGATCAACCGCCGCTACGCCGAGGCGCTGGAGCGCGCCCCGCAGCTGGTCCCGAGCGACCAGCACGCCGCCCGTCTGGCCGGCTACTGGTACCACGCCGGGGTCCCGGACCGGGCCCTCCCCGCCGTGCTGGACGCCGCCGACCGGGCCCGTCGCCGGCACGCCCACGCCGAGCAGTTGCGACTGCTGGAGCGCGCCCTGGAACTGTGGGACGCCGCGCCGGAGGAGGTTCGGACGGGGTTGCGCCCGGTCGGCCCCGTCTGGGCCTACCCGCCCCGGGAGGGGGCGTCCGCCGACCAGGTGGACCTGTTGGCCGAGGCCACCATGGCCGGGATGCTCTCCGAACAGATGGACGTCGCCCGGCGGATGAGCAAGCGGGCCCTGCGGTTGCTCGCCGACTCCGACCCGCTGCGCACGGCCTGGTTCCTCATGCAGCGCTCCCGGATGTTCGAGGGCGTGGTCCGGGGGCCCGACCGGGAACTGCTCGGCCGGGCCCGCGAGCTGCTGGAGGGGCTGCCGCCCTCGGTGGTCCACGCCCAGGTCCTGGCCCTGGACGCCGCACAGCGCACCGACGACGACCACACACCCGAGAGCCTGGCCGTCGCCGAACACGCCGTGGACGTCGCCCGCGAACTGGGCGCGGAGAGCACCGAGCTCTACGCCAGGCTCACCCTGGCCGGAGCCCGCACCGGCGTCGGGGAGGGAACCTCCGCGGTGGCGGAGATGCGGGCCGTTCTGGATCGGGTGGTGCGGCGCGGGGACACCGACCTGCTGGGACGCACCCTCAACAACCTCATCGCCACCCTCGGCCTGTTGGGCCGGTTCGGGGAAGCGGCGGAAACCGCCGAGCGGGGCCGGGAACTGGCGCTGCGGTTCGGACTGGAGAAAATCGCGCACACCTGGCTGGCCACCAACCATGCCGCGGTGCTCATCGAGGTGGGCCGCTGGCCGGAGGCGGAGGAGATGCTCCGGGAGGTGAACCGGGTGGACCCCGATCTGCGCACGGGCCTGATGGGCATGGTCCTGGAGGCCCGCCTGGCGCTGCTCCGGGGGCGGGTCGGGGACGCGCACGCGATGGTGACCGACATCGAGGCGCGCGCCGGACGGGAGATCGACCGGAGCGGGGAGGCGGCCTTCGCGCCCCAGTACCTCCTGCCGCTCACCGAACTGCGCGTCGCCCTCGCCGCGGCGGAGGGCGATCTGCCCCGGGTCCGCACGCTGTTCGAGGAGCGAACGGCCGACCTGGCCATGCCCTTCTACCAGGCCGTCGCCCACCAGCTGGTGCTCACCGCGGCGGCGGCGGAGGCGGACGGGCGGGGGAACCCCGCCTCCGCGGCCGGGGCGGCGGAGGCCCGGGCCCGGATCGTCGCCGGTTCGGCGGCCATCTCGCGGACCGAGCCGATGTGGGCGGCGTTCGCCGGTCTGACCGGGGTGCTGCTCGCCCGGGCGGTCGGGGAGGACACCCCCGACGACTGGGAACGGGTGGCCCGCGCGCTGGAACCGATGGGAACGCCCCACCGCCTGGCGGAGGTCCGGATCCGCTGGGCCGAGTCGCTGCTCTCCGCGGGCGGTTCGACGGAACGCGAACGCGCCGTCGGCCTGCTGGCCGCGGCGCGGACGACGGCGGTCGACCTCGGGGCCCGGCCCCTGACGGACCGGGTCGACCGGCTGACCGCCGCGGCCCGCCTGGTCCTCCCCGGCGAGGGGCCCGCCGGGGACGCGCCCACCGACGGCGGGGAAGGGGACGCCGCCGCGGGCTCCGCGACCCCCGCCGACCGCGCGGCGGCCTTCGGGCTGACCGCCCGGGAGCGGGACGTGCTGGCCCTGGTGGCCGCCGGGCGCACCAACCGGCAGATCGCCGGCGAACTGTTCATCGCGCCCAAGACGGCGAGCGTCCACGTCTCGAACATCCTCGCCAAGCTGGAGGTGGGCGGGCGCGGCGAGGCCGCCGCCCTCGCCCACCGGCTGCGACTGGTGGAGCCGGCCGAGGGGGCCGGGACGTCCTGACCGCTGCGGCGGCCGGGGTTCGCCGACGGGGTCGGGGACCCGAGCGAACCAACCGAACCGACCGAACCGGGGGAGTGTCCGGCGCCGCAGCGGTGGGCCCCGGTCGGAACGGGCGGCGAGGCGTCCGATCCGACCGGGGCCCGGGGATCAGGAGGGGGAGGGGCCCTCCCCGTCGCCGTCGCCGTTCCCGTCGCCGTCACCGCCGTCGAGGGCCACCTCGCGGCCGTCCTCGTCCACCAGCCGCAGGGCCGGCGGCAGGATGGCCGGGGGCAGGGCGGCATCGCCGATCACGACCCGCCCGGAGTCCAGGTCCACACCCCGCTCCTCCTTGTGGTCGAGGAAGATCGTGTGCTCCTTCTCGGTGACCTTGTGCTCGTCCCGTTGGAAGGCCAGGGCCTCCCACGCGGTGGTGCCGTGGATCTCGTCGCTCATCGCCGTACTCCTTTCCGGCCCGTCCTTCCGGACGGAACCCCTGTGCCGGCGTGCCGGCGGGGGGAGCCGCCGGGCACCCGGGGCCGGACACGGGTCCGACGCACCGGGTCACTCCACCCGCAACCTCAGGATGCGGTCGTCACCGGCCTCGGGGGTACCCCTGGTGTCGGTCTCGTTGGTGACGAGGAGCAGTTCGTCCTCCGTGTCCGGCACGGCCAGGACGTTCCGCAGTCGACCGTACTCCCCCTGGAGGAACGCCTCGGGCTCGCCGACGGTGCCCGTCGCGTCCAGCGGGATCCGCCACAGCCGCTCCCCGCGCAGCGCCGCCATCCACAGCGCCCCGTTGTGGAAGGCGAGCCCGCTGGGGGAGGCCTCCGCGACCGGCCACTCCACCTCGGGGTCGACGTACCCCTCGTCGGCGCCGCCGCTGCCCTCGAACATCGGCCAGCCGTAGTTCTCCCCGGCCTCGATCAGGTTCAGTTCGTCCACGTCGCTCGCGCCGAACTCGGTGGCCCACATCCGGCCCTCGTCGTCCCAGGCCATGCCCTGCACGTTGCGGTGGCCCGAGGACCAGACGGGGGAGTCCTCCTCGGGGTTGTCGGGGGCCGGCTCGCCCTCGGGGGTGAGCCGCAGGATCTTGCCCGCCAGGGAGTCGGGGTCCTGCGCCAGGTCCGGTTCGTTGGCGTCGCCGGTCGCCGCGTAGAGCATGTCGTCGGGGCCGAAGGCCAGGCCGCCGCCGTGGTGGATGGTCGCGTCCCGGGGGATGCCGTCGAACACGACCTCCGGCTCGCCGGGGGTGCCGTCCTCCAGCGGCATGCGGATGATCCGGTTGTCCCCGGGGGCGGTGTGATAGGCGTACAGCCACTCCTCGTCGGGGGAGAGCGCCAGCCCCAGCAGCCCTCCCTCGCCGTCCGCGGCCACGTCAGGCACGCTCGCCACCTCCTCCGCCGTCCCCTCGGCGGTGTCCACCCGCAGGATGGTCGCCTCGTCCCGGGAGCCGACCAGCAGGTCGCCGTCGGGGAGCTTGACCAGCCCCCACGGCGAGTCCAGTTCCTCGACGACCGGGCCGGCCACCTCCACCGACCCCTGGCCGGGGGCCGCCGCGCCCTCCCCGCCGTCCCCCGGCTCGTCGGCGGGGGGATCGGCGGGGGCGTCGGTTCCGGTGTCGGGGGCCTGCGCGTCGTCCGGTCCGTCGTCCGCCCCGCAGCCGGTCGCCCCCACCGCCAGGGCGGCGACGACGGCGATCGCCGCCTTCGCGCGGGGTCGGGTCCGGGTCCGCTGCCGGTGGCCTCGCATCATCACACCTCTCGTCCGGGGCGGAGCGGCCGGACGTCCGGCGCCGGCCGTTCCGTCGTCGATCTCCTCGCCCGCCGGCCGGAGCCGGGTCGCGGCGAAGGGGCCGGCGGACCCACCCGTTCGGCGGTCCCTCCATGGCACCACATCCGGGCCCCGCGTCGGGGGACCCGGCGCCCCGGCGGGGTGTCCCGCCGCCGTCAGTTCCAGGACTGCCGGGCCGCCGGCAGCTCGGCCAGTTCCCTCAGGTCCTCCCCGGTCAGCTCCAACCCCGCGGCCCGACAGTTCTCCCGCGCCCAGCGCTCCTTCTTCGTCCCCGGGATGGGGATCACGTGCCGCCCCCGGGTGAGCAGCCAGGCCAGCGCCACCCCGGCGGCGGTGGCACCCGGGTGCCGCTCGGCGACCCGCCGCAGGCCGGCGGGCAGCACCTGGTTGGCCGCCATCATCTCGGCCGTGAAACGCGGGTGGTGGGCGCGCGGGTCGTCCGGTTCGAAACCACCGCCCGGCGTGAGGGTGCCGGTGAGGAAGCCGCTGCCCAGCGGCATCGAGGCCAGCAGCCCGACCCCGCGCGCCTCGCACCACGGCAGCAGGGCCTCCCCCGCCCCCGGCGACCACAGGGAGAACTCGGCCTGCACGGTGCTCACCGGGAAGATCTGTTGCACCCGCCGCAGCAACTCCAGGGTCCCGGCGTACGGCCGACCCGCCACGCCCCCGCCCCGACGGCCCGGGGAGGCCGGATCCGGCGCGCACACCCCCAGCGCGCGCACCTTCCCGGCCGCCACCAGCTCGGCCATCGCCCCCCAGGTCTCCTCCACCGGCACCTCGGGGTCGGGCCGGTGCAGCTGGTACAGGTCGATCACGTCCGTCCGCAGTCGGCGCAGGGAGGCGTCACAGGCCCGGCGGACGTGGCCGGGGCGGCCGTTGGCCACCATGTGGTGCTCGCCCACCAGCAGGCCCACCTTCGTGGCCACGAAGACATCGGCGCGGCGCTCGCGCAGTACCCGACCGAGCAGCAGCTCGTTGGTGAAGGGTCCGTAGACATCGGCGGTGTCCAGCAGCGTGGCGCCCTCGTCCAAAGCGGCGTGGACAGCCCGCAACGACTCCCGACCGTTCCGCTCGGAGGCGGTGTAACCCCAGCTCATGGGCATGCAGCCGAGACCTATGGCCCCGACCCGCAGCGCCCCCGAACCCACCGTCCGGTACCGCACCCGGTGCCGCTCCCTTCCGCCCGTGTCCCCGGTCGCCGGTGCCGGGCGGTCGCCGCGCGACCGGCTCGACCCGTCGCGGCGGACGCCTCCCCGCACCGGCTGTCGCCGGTGTCCGTGGCGCACCAACGTAGCCGTTGCCACTCCGGCGTTCGCGGGCGGCCGGAATCCGGCGCGGCCCCGCTCGGAGCGCCGAGTCCCCGGCCGAGGGTGCCGGGTCGGGCCCCGGCCGCTCCGTCGCGACCCCGGTCCGGCACGGGAACCGGACCCCGCGCGGTATCGCCGGTGCCGTGCCGGGCACCGCGGCGGACCCCGCCCGGGGCGCCACTAGCCTGTGGCCATGACTTCCGGTGACGTGTGGCTTCCCTTCCCGCCCGACGAGATCGAGGGCCTTCCGGCCTCGCTGGGGTATCGACGCTGGAACGGGGAGGAGGAGTTCCCCGCGGACCCCGCGGACTGCGTTTTCTACGCCGTGCCCTACATGAAGGGGCAGCGCACGGCGCTGCGCCCGCTGGAACGGATGTCCCGGCTGCGGGTGGCGCAGACCCTCACCGCCGGGTGGGAGCACATGGTGCCGGGGCTGGACCTGATGCCCACCGGCTCCCTGCTGTGCAATGCGGGCGGCCTGCACGACACCAGCACCGCCGAACTGGCCCTGGCGTTGATCCTCGCCGCCCAGCGGGGCATACCCGAGGCCGTGCGGTCCGCGGATCGGGGGGACTGGGAACCCGCGCTCCGCCCCTCGCTGGCCGACCGCACGGTGCTGATCCTCGGGTACGGCGGCATCGGTCGGGCGGTGGAGGAACGACTGGTTCCCTTCGAACCCGCCGAGGTGATCCGGGTGGCGACGACCGCGCGCACCTCCCCGCGCGGTGCCGTGCACGCCGTGGCCGACCTCGACGGGTTGTTGCCCCGGGCGGAGATCGTGGTGGTCTGCACCCCGTTGACCGACCTCACCCGCGGACTGGTGAACGGTGACTTCCTGGCCCGCCTGCCGGACGACGCCCTGGTGGTCAACGTGGCACGCGGCGCCGTGGTGGACACCGCCGCGCTCCTGGCCGAGTTGGGCAGGGGGCGGCTGCGGGCCGCACTGGACGTCACCGACCCGGAGCCGCTGCCCGCCGACCACCCGCTGTGGCGGGCGCCGGGAGTGCTGATCTCCCCGCACGTGGGCGGCGCCTCCTCGGCCTTCCGGCCGCGCGCGGACCGGTTGCTGAGGAGCCAGTTGGCCCGCTTCGCGGCGGGGGAGCGGCCGGAGTTCGTCGTCGCGGAGGTGTAGGCGGGGAGCGGGCGGCCCGGGCCCGGGACGGGCCCGCTCGACGGCAGGGGTCGCCCCCGCGGTCCCGGCGGTCCTTCCCTCCCCCGGAGTCACTCTCCGTCGTGAATCCATGTCGATGCGTGATCGTCCTGGTGTATCTTCGGGTGAAGGGGTGCCCGGATCACAGGGGGGCGACACACGCATGTGCCACTTCCACACGCAATCGACTCGGCGCCGTCGGCACGGCGGGCCCCGGGCGCCGTTCGGCCCTTCGCGCCGGGCGCCGGAGCGGCGATGAGCCCCCTCTCGCGCGGGGAGACGCCGGGGGCGGGGGAGCCCGCCCGGGAAGGCGGCCCGGTGCCCGGTCGGAGGCCCGCCCGTCCCTCGCCGGCCCTCCTCACCCCGACCCGCCTGCGGATCACCCTCGTCGTGCTCTGCGCCGGGTACGCCCTCGGGGCCGGCCTCGGGTGGGGGTCGCCCCGCCTGGCCCTGGTGATGGGGGACTTCGGATTGGCCCTGGCCGCCCTGGCCGCCTGTGTCTCCTGCCTGTGGTACGCCCGTACCCGGGCCGGTGGGTCCCGGCACGCCTGGGTGCTCTTCGGTCTCTCCTCCCTGATGATCGCCCTGGGGAACGGCGTGTGGGGCTGGTACGAGGTGATCCTCGACCAGCCGGTGCCCCGCACCTCGCCGGCGGACCTGTGCTTCCTGCTCTTCGCCCCCTGCGCGGTGGTCGGGCTGCTCCTGCTGGCCCGCCGCCCCTCCCGTCCCGCCGGCTGGCTCTGCCTGGGCCTGGACGCCTGGTTGGTGGCGGGGTCCCTGTTCACCCTGTCGTGGAGCCTGGCGATCACGCGTCTCGCCCCGCCGGCCGGGGAGTCGGTGCTGCGCTCCGCGCTGGCCCTGGCCTATCCGTTGCTGGACATCGTCCTCGTCAGCACGGTGCTCGTACTGCACCTCCGGCGTTCGGCCGCGCAACGGGCCGCCGTCAACACGGTGATCGGCGCCTTCGCCCTCACCGTGCTGTGCGATTTCCTGTTCGGTTCGCCGTTGTTGCGGGAGCAGTACAGCAGCGGTCAACTGCTCGACGCCGGATGGTTCGCCGGGTCCCTCCTCCTGGCCGGCGCCCCCTGGATGACCGGTGGGGAGGTCCCCCGGCGGGGGACCGGGGCCGCTCCCCCCGCCCTGGCTCT
>NZ_VKHS01001329.1 GCF_014141525.1 Streptomyces calidiresistens | reverse complement strand
GAATCGGGCCGGGGATCGGGGGAGGGCACGCCGACTCCGCCGCTCCGGCTCCGCCGCACCGCCGCGCACCGTGTCAAACACCGCGGCCCGCCGGGCCCACCCGCCGGCCGTCGTCCCGGGCCACGGCCCCGGGCGCGCGGACCCGGGGGCCCCGGCCGGCGTCGCCCACGGAACACGCCGGTCGGCCGGTCGCCGGGGGACGTCCCGGGGCCGGCGGCGGACGCGCCGGTCACCCCCGATCCGGCGCAGCCGCCGTATCCCTCGCATTCGGCCCATTCCTCGGATTCGCCGCCTCCGCGGCGTCCCCCGCGTCCGGGGAGGCCGGGGGCTCCTCCCCGGCGGACGGCTCGGCCTCCGCCCCCGCCGCCGCGGGCTCCCGCAGTTCGTCGAGCCGCCGCCGCACCTCGCTCCGCCGTTCCCGGCGGCGTTCGGCCTCCACCTGCCCGGCGTCCAGTTCGGCCCGGGCCCGTGCCGCCAGCGCGACGGCCCGGCGCTCCAGTTCCTCCAACCGTTCGATCCGGACCGCCGCGCCCTCACCGATCCGGCGCAGGGTCGCCTCCCGTTCCAGCGCCTCCGCCGGATCCGTCCCGGCCAGCAGGAGGTACAGCGCGGCGGAGGCGTCCCCGCCCGTCGCGCCGGCGCCCGGGGTCCCGGACCGGTACTGCGCCCGGGCGATGCCCCCCACCTCGTTCCGCAGCGCCGTGAGGCGGGCCCGGATGGTGACCAGCCGACCGGCGAGAACGGCGGCCCGGACGCGCCGGACCAGGACATCCTGTTCGGCGATCCGGTAGGACTCACCGATCGCGCCCAGCTCCCGGTGCAGGGCGAGCAACTCGCCGGGCACCCCGGGCACCCCCGGGAGTCGCCCCGGCGGAGCGGCTGCTCCGTCGACCCC